>NZ_REHE01000011.1:0-11205 GCF_003692985.1 Lactobacillus sp. ESL0237
CTGTCACTTCTACTTGTGGCTTTTCTCCGTACCATTTTTCAACGGTCAAATCGACTACTTGCTTATCGTCTCTATATAGCCCTTCGCTTAGGCACACAGCCTTGTGCAATGCGTGATTAACTTTCATCTTAGGATTTAACCCATCTAACACAATCTTTGCGATATTGTCGCTGTCAGGCTTTTTAGTTGGCCTCTCTTCCCCGCTTAAGCACCTTGCCTTACGCTTTTTTGAATATGATGTAGGTATTCCAAAAAATACTTTGATTGAAATAGCCATATCCTGCGATATTGGCTTATTTATGTTGTGCGCTCTTCTGGCCAGTTGAGCACTATAACGGACTTGGTTTTCATAATCGTGAGTATCATCTGGAGTGTAGGTGATTACATGACCATTTTGCCTAGAAAATCTTGGTCTTGCTTTACTTTTAGGTTCCCCAGGGACGATAAACTTCAAACAACGTTCCATACTCTCCTCCTAGAACGGTAAATCATCATCTGTTATATCAATCGTGTCGCCTGGCCCGCTAAATGGGTCTTGCGGGGCGCTATTATTGCTGTTACCTGTATTGCCACCACTGCTACTATAACCGCCGTCATTCCCCATATTTGCGCTATTTTGCCTATCCTTTTTAGATTCGAGCAATGAAAAGCTATCAACGACTACTTCAGTCACATACACTTTCTGCCCACTTTGGCCATCGTATGATCTAGTTTGAATTCGGCCATCAATACCAACAAGTGACCCTTTTGACGTAAAGTTACAGAAGTTTTCTGCAGCCTTGCGCCAAATGACACAACTGATAAAGTCTGCTCCTCTCTCACCTTGAGCGTTAGTATACTGACGATCAACAGCAAGAGTAAACGTAGCAACCGAGATTCCACTCCCAGTAGTACGTAATTCGGGGTCACGTGTTAAGCGACCAGTTAATACCGTTCTATTAATCATTTTGGCTCTCCTTTTTTCTATAAGAATAGTAAGCAACTACTATATTTTCGATAAAGAAAAACGCTGAGCATAGTGTGGCAAATAATGCTATTTTGCTTTGCCATATGAAATAAGCAATTACAGCAATCACTAAAAATACGCCCCAAGTTTTCGTATTACTTGCCCTTTTTTCAAATTTACTTTGCCAATCATTAGTTACTTCCATTTTTTATTACCTCGCTTGTTCTTTAATTGTTTTATTAACAAAGTCGTACGTTTCTTGGTCAACCACTGCTTCAGCATATGAGCCATTGTCAGCAATGAAGAATGACACCACTAGCTTGCCTTCTTTTTCTTCAGCACCGAAGAAATAATCGAGTGGTATTGCCCACCACTTGTTAATGGTCCAGTCTTTAAAAACCAACATGTCATTTACTACTTCCATTGGTTACCTCAATTCGTTATTAATTAAAAATTTGATTGCTTCAACCTGTTGAGTTGTGAAAACTGTATGTCCATAAGTAGCATCTTTCCAAACCAAATTTCCGCTTTCATCTATCTTAAACGTACCAATTTTATCGGATTGTGTCGTTTTTTTATTTTTCATTTTTAACTACCCTCATATCTGCAAATTTCTCGTTTTCATCAAGCGGATAAGTATCCGGCACGTGCCCTCGAAACACGTACTTTCCGTCGTTGTTTTTGCGATATAGTTTTTTAACTTTAGTCATTGCTAGTCCTCCTTTAAAAAAGTGGCACTTCGGCATGCTTTAGCATTTTTTTATTAGCTTTTTGATACATTTTTTTATCTATTTCAAATCCATAAGCGTCACGATTCAGCTCAATAGCTGCTCTTAAAGTTGACCCACTCCCAGCTACAGGATCAATCACCACATCTCCAGGGTCGGTAAAAATTTCAATTAAACGTCTCAAAACTGGTATTGGCTTCTGCGTTGGTGCTATTTTGGGATAGCTACTATCAATGTCCCATGTGAACCAATTTTTTACCATACGACCATCGTTGTTAAATTTCGGCAGTTTATCTCGATATAGGACTAGAGCGTACTCAGTAGCTCCAACAATTTTCATATTTACTTTTAAAACTTGTGCAGATGTTTGTTTGATAAAAATCAGTGGAATGTAGTGCTGGAATCCATATTTTTTACCATACTCGATAACCATCCCCAACTGCTGAAATGCACAAAACACAATCATAGCTGGTGCTTTATTCGTTGCCTTAGGCTCTTTGATCAACATTTTTGAACAAAAATGCATGTACTCAGCCACCCTAAAATCTACGTCAGTATTAAAAAATGCTGAGTTAGCCTTATCACTTTCGCCATTTTTGATTTCACCATTTTTGTACCATTCGGGGCTACTAGCATAAGCATCATTAGCGATATTGTAGGGTATGTCTGCTATAACTAGTTGTGCTTTAGGAAGCTGATATCTTTTGTAGTTTTGAAAATGGTCATTAAACAGTTTCATTTTTACCATTGCTAGTCCCCCATATACTTCTTTTCAAAATCCACAAAAAACTGATGTGCCTTTTGTAGTTCTTCTTGTTCTTTTCTTTGAAATGCGCCAACACCATGCTCACAGTCGTATTCATACTGCTGGTCTGCTCGTTCATGCCATATCTTTGAGTAGATGCTGCCCCAGTCAGACGTCCACTTATATTCGTGATCGTTTATCGGCAATTTTTGTAAAATCAATGACACGGCTCTTATCCCCTTCCTGCATTCTGCTGACCAGTCTGGCATGATATGTTCGATAGAGTTCATCCATACTTAGATTGGTGGTCGTAATAATTTTTTGATTGCTTTCATAAATATCGAAAATAGTATCTTGTACAAAACTGGTAGCCTCACTATTGGCGCTTTCTGCACCTAGATCATCTAAAACTACCAAATCAGCTGCTTTAACTACATCAGTCACATGTTTAGGCGACCAGATGCAGGTCTTATCGCTAAACCAGTTTTTCATCTCCCGAATCAATTTGTTGACGCTTAGAAATAAGCACTTTTGCATCGGCTCTGCGTTGTCATTAACAGCGTTTAAAATCGCCATAGCCAAATGTGTTTTGCCCGCTCCCGCATTGCCATAGAACAAGCTGTTTCCCTTTTTATCGGAATATTTTAAGTAATAACCAGCGATCAACCGTGCATCATGCTTGGCTGTTGCCTCTTTCGAATTAGGCTGTGTTATAAAGTCGTCAAAGTTATAGTTAAAAGCATCTTCACGGTCGACTAGTGATGCTCGCTTTAAAAATCCCCGACCCTTCTGTACTTTTAAATTGTCATGCATCTGGCGGTCTTGCGCTTGTATTTTTTCGTGTGTGCACACTTCGCAAAATGGCGCAATTTTGTCAACACCACTGAGATAGACCAGATGAGTGTCTGGATGCTTAGGGCATGTTTGACTTGATTTTCTGCGACGGTACTCAATCATATTGACCGTCTCTTTTGTTATTCCAGGCATAGTTGCTCCTTTCTAAAATGGCAGTTCATCCTCATTCACGCCCTCAATCTCACCGTTAGTAAATGCATCTGGAGCAAAATCAGCGTGTTGGGGTACATTCGGCGTTTTTTCGTTGAGATACCCCTCAAACTTAGTCCCAAACAATGTTTCTGGACGTAGATACTTAGCCATTTTCTTATCTCCACGCCATTGCGCACATTTAGCATCAATTACTTTCTTAAAATCTGGGATATCAAAGCCATCATTAACTCGTGCATTGATTAGTCGCTGTGTAGCCTTAGACGTAGATTTGTACTTAGTGACTGCCTTTTCGTTAAGATAGTCAATCACTTCTTTGTAGATAGCTGGTTCTGCCTTGGCGGAACTATATATATCTTTATATGGAGTAGTACTTGTGTAGTCTATGGTATTGGTCTGCTCATTTTGAGCACTCCCGTCTGCTCTTTCTGAGCACCTCGTCTGCTCATTTTGAGCACCTCGTCTGCTCATCAATTCGTCTAACTTTTCTTCATCGATTGAATACCATTTAGTTTTATCGAATCCTGCTTTATTAAAATTGCCAGTAATAACAATTCCTTGTTCTTCAAGCTTAGTCAATGTTCTTCTTATAGTTGCTTTAGAAAAGAATGGGAAACTGTCCTTTTTCCAATTGTCATAAGTGTTGTAAATCCATCTTCTACCATTAATCTGTTTAGCTGATTTTGAATGCAACCAATAGTTAAGCTTCTGCGCTACTATTGCTTCATTAACACCAATTACAGTAGCAAGTTCAGTATCAATAACAATGGGATACTTACTATATAGCCAAGTTGCTTTCATCTGATTACTTCCCTCCAGAGAGTTTTTGGAATGCTTCCAAATCTTTGCCTTTTAAGGTATTGGCAAAATTCTGGGCATTCTGATTACCTTCCATCGCATGCTTGACAACTAAACTCATCAGTACGTTTTGGCCATTATAGTCAACCGTGTAGTTTTCCCAACTGTTTGTGCTTTGCTGGCTTGGTTTTGCTGACGATTGCCTTACTGGTCGTGGTTTAGATGCTTGCTCATTGCTCTTCTCCTCAGGCAAATCCTCCCCTGCATAGACACTTAAGCCTAATCCCGCAATTGCTAATGCTTTAACCAATGCCCGCTGTTGAGTCTTATTAATTTCAAAATAGGTTGCTTGGGATAAGGCTTTATTGCGGTAATCCATGACGAACAGTTTCGAGCTATACTCTTGTCCCTCAATGGTCACAACTGCTTCAACTTCATATCCGGCAGCCGTTTGTCGATAATCAACATTTCTACCAGTAGCCACCCAGCCCTCTTTAGTTGGAATGTATTCAGGAAATTCTATAATTTTGTAGTTTGCATCTGGGTATGCTCGCTTAACTAATTTCCATGCATTCGCCCAACTGAGATAATCTAGTCTGCCCTTTTTGTCTAAGTAGGGCTTAACATCGATTGCGGATAGAGTATCAAAGACACTCTTTTTACTTTCAGTCATCATGCATCCCTCCGATTAGTAGCAATACATTCGCATTTGATTCCAGCGCTCTTAATATTTGCCCACATAGTCTTGAATTGCTTATTAGTTCCGGTTAACTTCCACTCTGATTTATCAGAAGTTAATGTGATAGTCCGAAACTCTCCTGTAACTTCTCCAGTCTCTTTATTGACTGCCTTACCATTCATGTTGACTATCTGAGCTTGTTCGGCCTTTCTGGCTTTTTCATTGCGTTCAGCTTCAGCTTTAATGTCTGCAGCGTAATCGTTCATTTGACTTAAAACACTACTCAGACTGGTATTTTCAAGCAGTTCAGTCCAGTGCTGATAAGGTAAGCACAATTCTTTGGCTCTAGCAGTTACCACCTTAATGCTTTCAGCCAATTGCTCTTTATCTTTAACCAAACTATCTATTTGAGCTTGCACTTCGGTTTCAAAAACCGCATATGATGCGGTCTTGTTAAACCACTTAGGATTTTCGACAATTTGTTCAGGGTCACCTCCTGCCTCTTGGCATCGCTTCTCAATATCACATCTGAGTGCCATTGCTTTTTGTTGCTTTGCATGGTCTTCGTACGCTTTAATCTGATCACCAATACGTGTTGATGTTTGACTAATGCTGTCTGTCAACCCTTTAATTTGTTCTTTAAATTGATTAACTGGTTGATCAATTGTGTTGACTATACTTATTTTTCGGTCATTTAAAGCCTTTTTAAGCTTATTTAGCTGTGCCTTAGTAGCTTTAGCCGACTTCATGTTGTAAGGAGTTACTTCGTAGTGACTAAACTCATCATTAATTTGCTCAACTTTGCTTTTTAGTGATTGATATTCACGAAAATCAATCTTAGCAGTGCTATAAGCAATGTCGTATTCTTGGTTATCCAAAGCTATTAATTCTTTATCCATATAAAAACCTCACTCAAACAAATCGCTAAGTTTTACGCCGTTGTAGCAATCAACTAGGACATCAGTCATGTTATCTAAGCCCATCATTAAGTCATCGATAAAATCGTATTTTCTTCTATACCCTAGTTCATCAGCTAACTTGTCAATCGAGCCACCATTGGCTTTAAGCCTGCTTCTTAAGTAATCTGCAGCATCATCATATGCATAGTCAATATCGTTGACATAATCTGTGTTGATTATCGATTCAGTCTTGTCATAAAGCAAAATTGCATCTGGATCATCTTTTGCCAAGCTACGCATTTCTTCATCTTGATTAATTTGATAAATAGTTTTCGATAATTTTTTGCCAGTTTTAACTTCCATATGTTATAATCTCCTATATAATCATTTTTAATTTAGTTATTGAGTCCGATTGCTGTCGGACTTTTTTTGTGTCTAAAACGGTTCGGGGCTGCTTGCTAAACAAATCAGCGGTAGTACCGTAACAATTACTATTAGCAAGAAGAACACGATTGCGCCTTTCTTCGATAGCGGCGGCTCGCCGTTGCTCCCGAAGTCCATGTATGTGTTTAAAAATTCTGTCCATTTTTCAATCAACCTTTCTAACATTTTTATACTTCCTCAAAACTTCATCTAAATCTTTTTTCGAATAACGCTTAATGCCTTCAAAATTGCTAAATGGTATTTTCCCTTCTTTTTCCCACTTAGAAAAAGTCCCCTTTGACACTCCAATAAATTTTCTGGCGTTGGTCTGATTTACCCAACCATTATTTTCAGGCAACCTTTCTTTTATTTTTATGAGAGCTAAATTGGCTACTCTTTCAGCCAGCTCATCAACGGCTTCTTCAGGAAACTCAAGTTGCATCTTTTTCCCTCCTCCCTCTTAAATCGTCTAAGCTGATTTCTAATGCATCAGCAATCTTACATGCATTGGTAAATGACATTTCTGAACCATTTTTATAGTTTTTAATGGTGCTCCAAGGCAGTCCTGTTAACTTGGATAACTTGTAAATGCTTATCTTCTTTTTATCCATTATTTTTTGAATTATTTCCCACATAGCGTGTTCCTCTTCATTGTTTATATTCACGTATAGTGATAAAATTACTACGAATTGCCCCTTGATATAGTGATATATCATTTGAACCGGGTGAATTCAGGGAAAGCCTAAGTCACTGATATGGCAACCCTGAGCCAAGCTTAATTGAAGGTGCAACGCATAGGACTACGTCCCACGAGCGCTCGGCAACTCACACGAGTTGAACATATATGCTGAACTACTAGAAAACTAGTAGAAGTTAAGGATAAAAAGCCTTAACGGTAACAAATTGCTTCCTAAGAATGCTGTATTCTCTAACGAATTAAATGACAATATCGCAGGATTTGGTATATTTGATGAATTAAATGACAATATTGCTGGTTTCGGTGTAGTTGTTGAAGAAAATGAAGGAGATGATTCTACGAGAAAATCACGCGAAAATGTTGCTATTAGCAATTTAGAATCAATGCATGAATCTGTAGAAAATTCTTCAAAGAATACAGTAGGTAATTCGATTAAGCCATCATTGAATGGCTTTTTTATTGCCGTTAAGCCACTTCATCTTTTTCAATCAGTGGCAATACATCGTTTTGCTTAAGCAGCTCGTACAGTCCCAAGCGTCCCTTTTGCGTCCACTTAGTGTTAACGACTGCTTTTTCTGTACCATCATTGCGCTCAATCATATGAGTCTCTGACTGTGTCCAACCTAGCTTTTGATATTTTGAATAAAGTAGCCAAATATTGCCTTGCCTGTACTGCACACCTAGCTGGTGCAACTTTTTATTCATCGCTGCACCACTCATGCCATAATCCTTGGCAATCACAGTAATAGTTACCAACGCAGGATTTGCTAAGATGCGATCATAATACGTTGCCTTGGGCTTTAATTCATTAACTTGTTGTTCAGCAATCAAGCGTGCTTCACGCTCCTCTTTTAGCTGAGTGGCCAGCTGGATAATCGTATCTGGGTCAGTTAAGACTTCTTCTATCTTTTGGTCAGTCATATAAGCTCCGTGCTTGCGGATTGTCGGCAGCACGGAGCTTGTTACCCAATGCTTGAACTTCTTGGCAGTTGGCAACTTGCTACTCATGATTAAGCTGTAAAGTCCAGATTCGGTGATAACTACTGTTGCTTGTCTTCCGCCAAGGGGGCCCTGAATCGGGGCGTCCTTTTTATCTTCATCATCAACATGTTGCGACAAAGCATTTCGTGCCTTTTTGTAACCTAAAATTTCTGCTACATCTTTACCTACAAAATATGGTTCATCATCAATTGTCAGCGTTCTTACTTGATGATTTTCAAATTCAAATGTTTTTAATTCTTGCATGTTGTTTCCTTCTTTCTCGCATTTAACTACACGTATTAACTATAAAATGAGCAAAAAATAATTTGATTGAATGGTATATTGACCATCACTGAAAATTTCTTTGCTAGAGTCATTCTCATATCGGTTTTACCCCATTCATAATCTCTATAAGTAGGTAATGCAACTCCTAATTTTCTAGCTGCTTCTTTTTGGGTCAACCCACTATATTGACGTGCTTGCTTAATTGTAAACTTCATTATCTCAACTTCTTTCTTTCATTTACTACACGATAAGTATAATACACGAATAATATATTTTCAACACATTTTAACTAATTAACTAGTTTTTTTGTATATTTTTTGTATACTAGCCGTATAATTGCTAATAAAAAGGAGTAAACTATGAGTATTTCTAAGCGTATTAAAGACGCAAGATTAAATAAACGATATACACAAAAAGAACTGGCAGATCTACTAAATGTAAAGTCAACCACTGTTTCTGGTTGGGAACTAGGAAGAAACGAACCTTCAATTGAAACTTTAAAAAAACTATCTAAAATTTTAAATGTTTCATTTGATTATCTTGCTGGTGTATCAAATGAAGAAAGAACAAAAAATATAAATTCTGATTTTAATAAGCAAGATTTGGATTTTCTCTTATTTTTAAAAAAATTATCATATGATATGACAAATGATGAAGAAGAAAAGTTTAGAAATTCCGTGGGAAACATGGCTTCTCTTATGAAGGACTATCTTCAAAAAAAGCAAGGGACTGAAAAAGGAAAAAAAATTCTCTGATAATTCTACAATATCAGTATTTTACAAACTAACCTGGAAAGATTTAGGCATCCCTCTTACAGGATCTGTCCCCGACTACCTGATTAGCTACTTTAAACTGCTCATCAAGCAAAACTCCAAAATTTAAGCAAAATAAAAACCTTCAAGACTCGGGTTGAAAGTTGAATCTTCAAGGTTGATTGGACAATATGCCTAAAATTATAGCTATTTCCATATATAATTTTATCATACTTTAGGAGGCTTAAAACATGAGTAAGAAAGATAACAACGGTAATGGAAGCGGTACTAATATACCACCATCAAACGAGAATAAAAAAACAGATAATAATACAAATACTTTACCTTGGTACAAAAAGACTTGGGGTAAAACAGCAATTATTCTAGTTTTAGTATTTATTCTAGGTAAGCAAATTTTGGGCTTAGGAGCCTTCTTAATTCTCGCTGGTATTGTTGCAATAATTGGAAGTATTTTTTCCTTAATTAAAAAAAAGAAAATAGGAAAGTCAATAATTGCACTTATTATTGGATTAATTCTTTTACCTGTCGGTAGTAATTTTATGTCCACTAATAGCAGTACTCAATCTGCACATTCTGCCAAAGTACAAAAAGTAAATCATAAAGAAAGTACCAGAACTAAGACGAAAAAAGTAAATCATAAAGAAAAAGTCAAAGCCAAGACGAAAAAAGTCAAAAATAACAAACAATCTAAAAGCCCTAAAACAACAACTTTAGTAGCAAATCATAAAACAACAAAGGCTAAACATCATCAATCCGCAAATAAGAAAGACGCACATTCAGATTTAAGCAACAATAATACTCAGCAAATCACAACCAAGCAAAATAGCGGAAATGGTAATGTCACGGGATATGAAAGACAAGAAGGATATGTATTTGTAGCTCCTGAACAGGGCAAAAGATATCATGTTAACCCAAACTGTCGCGGTTTAAAAAAGGCTAATAACATTACCAAACTGACTCTTGCAGAAGCTAAAGCACAAGGCTACACACAATGCAGAATTAATGGTGATAACTAGAATAACTAAGTTACAAAAAATTAAAAATGAAAAGTACAAAAACAATGAAACCATGGTATAAAAAATTTTGGGTATGGCTATTAATTTTTTCATGCTGGTATGTATTATTTGATACTTCAACAAATATTTTGGAAAAGCTTATAATTTGTGCATGTATTGTATTGCTTATTATGGGAAATATAAATAGTATAAGCAAAGAACAGCTTAACCATGCTAAAGCAATTACTAAAACTGACTATACTGTTCTTGCAAAGGATAAACCAAAAGCGGACAAAATTACTACAAATTCAAATACCAATACCCAACAATCAGAACAACAAAAGGCTAAAGATGGATTTTTTAATAAAATCAAAGAAAAAATAGAACAAAAACGTCTTGAAAAAGAGAAAAAAGCTGAAGAATTAAGAATCCAACAGCAAAAGGCTGAAGAAGCACGTCAACGTAATATAGTAATTTGGCAAAATGAGGATTTAACACAGTATGCTTGCAAAGTTAATGGCTTAATTTTGCGAAAAAACGAATTTTGTTATTTATCAGTAGATGAAAATATTACTTGGAGTGAAGATCGTGTTCGCTCTAGACGTATTAATTATGGTGGTCCTACTGCAACTATTCACATTGCAAAAGGATTGAATTACCGTTTAGGTTCAGTTTCAGCTAGAACTGAAAAGTATAGTGAAGTCACCCCTATTTTTAACGGTGCCTTATATCTCACTAATAAGCGAATTTTTTTAGTTAATAACGAAGGAACTAAAACACTAGTTTTATCAGGAATAGTAAGCATTACACCTTATAGCGATGGAGTTGAACTTTTTCGTCAATCTGGCAAACGAATTTTGCTAACAGGGTTTTCAGATGCTGCGAAGTTCAATATATATCTTCAACGAATTTTAAATGATGATTTCATTTAAACTTATGATGAATAAAAAGCTACTATATACGTAGGGATAAACTTAAATATAAAAAGGAGTTAATCATGGCAAAAAAGAAATGTGGTATTTGTGGTAAACAACTTGGCTTTTGGGACAGTAAGATATCTGTAAAAGATGGTGTTATTTGCTGTGATTGTTTTTACAAAGGTAATTTTTATGGTTGTGCTAATAGAAGACGAATAAATAAATTTATAGATACTCAAACTGTCACTGAAATGAAAGAATTAATTGATAATCCTGAAAAATTACAAGCTGTTAAAAGAAAAGTTGCCCCCGCTAATCATCATCACCGTAAACC
>NZ_REHE01000012.1:0-41736 GCF_003692985.1 Lactobacillus sp. ESL0237
CCTCTAACAACTATTGTCACTTGATAAATTACATTTCCTAGACCGCCATAACTTAAGAGTTGTGGCGGTAAAAAATTGATGTTATAATATGATTAGTTACTAACATAGCACAGCTTACCGCCAAGAATAAGAAAGGAACAAAATGAATTACGGTTATGCTAGGGTAAGTACAGTTGGGCAAAATTTGGACACACAATTAGATCTTTTAAAAAAAGCTAATTGCGACAAAATTTATCAAGAGAAATTTACTGGTGCTACTTTGAATCGACCTGTTTTTAGCAAACTGCTACATCAACTTAAATCTGGTGATCAGTTAACTGTTACTAAACTAGATCGTTTTGCTAGAAACACAATCGACGGCTTGCATATTATTAATCAACTCTTTAAAAAAAATGTTTCTGTTAACATTCTTAGCATGGGTGGAATAATTGATAATACGCCAACTGGACGACTTTCTCTGACTAATTTTTTATCTTTTGCTCAATTTGAACGGGATATGATTGTTACTAGAACTCAAGAAGGTAAAGAGTATGCTAAATTACATGATCCCAATTATCGTGAAGGGCGACCACGCACTTATAATCGTGCACAAATTGAAGCAGCTTATCGATTAAAAGAGAGTGGTATGACTTACAAAATGATCAGTAAAAGCACTGGTATAAGTGAAAGAACATTAATAAGGCGCTTCCGAGAATTAAAAGATGAAAAACATTAAAATAGTAATAAATGCAATAACCGCCATAACTCTTAATTTTTGTCTTTTTAAAAAAATAATGATTTAACAAAAACCATCATGCAATAAACCTTTAAAATAAAGGTTTATTGCTTTTTTGTTTTACTATAAATTGGATAAATTTTAAATTTTAAATTAGTTTGTTTTTTAAACAGTCATTTTTTTACATTTAAATTTTATTACTATCATACATAATATAGCTAAAAATATATATTTACCGTAATTTAATTATAATAAAAATAATTTTTAACTATGCTTATTTTCTAGCTTTGATTGTTCGTGCATGTATTAATTGAAGTGTACAGGTAACTTTCAAAATTTTTAATTTTTTCCTTAAGTCATTTTCTGCTGCTCAAATGCAATCCTTCTTTTGCTAAATCAAAGTTGTTCTACTCTTGGGACGACAGTGCAGAATGTACATAATTATTTAGATTATTAACCATTGCTGTATATAAATAGCCTTCGTAATTAGTAATGCGTTTACTCGAATCAGTGTCTACTGTACGGATTCGGTTAAAGTAATTACGTAACCACTTTGGCATTTCATCGGTTAAATTTTCTAAGTCTACCAACCCTGTGTAAGCCCCAAAGCCTTGATTAGTCATGTTTTTAGTTACTGCTTTTTTGGCATTCAAAATAATCTGAACAAAACGATAAACTTCTTTTGGTGTTTTGCACCACGACTTGATTAAGATTGCTGATTCTTTATTTAAAAATGGGGGAATATCTTTATTGTTAACTAAATCAGGTAAATGGTTAAGTAAATCTGTATTTTGTTTTTCAATTTGCTCAGGCGAATATTTGTTCTCAGAAAAGTTTAACTGAGTATCTTCATGTATCTTCTTAGTATCTATATTATTATTATATAAATTGTGTTTCATTTTGATAATGTCGCTTGGCTCTAAGGATTTCGCACTTTCGTCTCGAGGTTTCATTTTGATAATGTCTTGTGGCTCAACGGTTTTCGGCTTCGAATTATTTTCGTCTCGAGGTTTCATTTTGATAATGTCTTGTGGCTCTAAGGATTGTGCTATATTTTGCTCTATTCCTTGTTTTATGTATACATCTTTAGCTGTAACTTCTAAGTCAGCTAGGTAAAGTCGATTAGGTAGATTCTTTTTTTGTTTTGGATCAAAGCCTTGATTGATTTGAAATAATAATCCTTTTTGTTCAAGTTCTTTTTTTATTCGAACTACTTTAGCAGAACCCCAGCCAAAAAGATTATGTAGTTCTTGATTAGTAAAAATAAAATATACTCTATTATCATTGTCTACCCAGTTGTTTTGAAGGCTATAGCTTAAGCGATTCTGTAAGACCATATATGCCAATTTTGCGCTGTCACTTAAGTCCCGATATTTCTCGCCATACAGTAAAACTTCTGGGAATTGTAAATATTTAACGCCGTATGCACGTTGTGAAGTGATAAAATTAAAGTTTGTTTCGTTCATTTTGAACTCCTTTTTAGTAACAAAAAAGTCGCAGTAGATTAACTACTGCGACTTTGGTTTATCAATTTTTCGATTATTTTTCTTTTGAGATAAAAGTAAGGAAGTATTGTTTTAATATTACAAGAATGGTATACTTTATCTAAAGAAAATAATTGATTAGCTAGGTCTAGTAGTTGATCAACTGGTTTATAAAAAGTTGGCGCTTTTTATAAGCCTTTTTTGTTTCTTTATTAATTAAATTTTAAATTTTTGTTTCTTGAGATAAATATATCAATAAAAGTTTAATATTGCAACAGCAACTTTTACTAATAAAAGTCATATCAAAAATAACATCAGGTACCTCCTTATTTATAAACACATAAATAATTAAATAAATAATTAATTAAATTGTTTATTTGCGTATAAAATAACCCGTTAACTAAAACAGAGTTTAGAAAATGGGTTTTCTATAAAGATAAGTATTAAATAATAAACTGCTTTACATATTTATTAAATAAGTAATTTAATTATTTATTTAATAAATTATTTAATAATTAAACAATTTATTTATTTTCTTTTTTACAATGCGTCAATAATAGCTGAAAGTAGGTCTGATCTGCCTTTAAAGCCCCGTTCTCTAGCAATTTTATTCAATTTTTCTAATTGATCTGGTGTAATTGAAAATGTAACCGATTGTTTATGTACCTTGCTTTTGGCTGTAATATTTAATTCTATTTTCTTTCCTATACTATTTTTTTCCTTATTTTCAGGCAACTCGTCTAATGTATTTTGAAAGTTTTTCTTTATTTCTTCATCATGGTTTTTGCTGAATACTTTATTTTTATTTTTGTTGTTAAGTGATCCTAAACTCATTTAAGTTCTCCCTTACTCAGTAGTGCTATTTCTAATATTACCGAAGATAACAGGTAATTCAGAAAATAAACTTTTATATTCTTTAGCAACTGATTTGTTTTCATCTGCATATTTAAAAATAGACATATGCTTCCCAGTAGATTTGTTAAAAATTTCTCTGGAAGGAATAGCGGCAATGACAGTTTGATCGCCTTGAATATGTTCTAACAATTCATGGCTCATGCTTGTATTATGCTGTATTTTATTTGCTACAAACAGTAATTTTGCGTCAACATAAGTTTGACCGGTTCGATAGTCGAATAGTGCCTTTCTAAATTTATCAAGCCGTGCTTCCAGATCGAACTTGGCATTATATCCGTGTTCACTTGGCGTAATTGGACTGATTAGATAGTCGCTAACTGCAACCGCATTTTTCGTTATGGTACCAAAATCTGGATGTGTGTCAATCAGAATATAATCGTAACTATCAATATCAAGTTGCTCATAATTATTTTTAAGCCACATAAATAATAACATTTCTTTATTACTGTTGTTTTCTAGTTGATTACCTACAGTATCTAATTCTAGATAACCGGCAATCAAATCTAGGTTTGTACTGATATGATCGATTTTAACTTTCTGACTACTATTTTCGTTAAAGGCTTCTGCAATAGTATTGTTGCTACGTGTAGGTTCGAATAATGTAGTTAAGTTGCATTGATGATCTAGGTCAATCAAAAGCACTTTGTAACCATTTCTAACTAGCCAATCTCCGTAATTATACGTTAGTGTAGTTTTTCCTACGCCGCCTTTGATTGCTGCAAAAGTAATAATTTTCATAATAACCACCTTTCTTTTACTTAGCTATAGTATATATCTAAATAATTAAATAAACAAATAAATTATTAAATAAATAAACAATTAATTAAATTATTTGTTTATTTATTTTAAAAGCATGTACCAGTTTACCTTAGTTCATCTAGATGGTGGAAGTGTACCACATTTAAATTGAATCCAGGAGTATAAGTTTACCGTTATGTTTAACTGTTAAAGCAGCTAATCCATATTTTCGTGCCAATTATGCTAGGCACTAATTACGATATGATTAATGCCATATTCCCACTTTAGTTTAGCCAAAGAGCCAAAAAGACTTCCGAGCTAATTTTTTAGCTTGGAAGTCTTTTCTACAATTTTTAATAGAAAGTTAGCTTTTGAATTGGCCAATATCGTAATTTTACAATGCCAATTATATTATTTTTATTAATATAACCAATCAACCTACTGTCTCTTGAAACATTTCGATGATCTCCCATAACAAAATATGAGTTTTTTGGAACTTTGGAAACACCATGTGTTACTGCTAATTTCCCTAAAGTAAAATTATTTGTATATAAATCACCATTAGCATAAAGCTTTTTACCCTGAATTAAATAAGGTTCGCGTTTTTGGTGATTATTAATATACAAAGTATCATCTTTAAATTTAACAGTATCTCCAGGCATACCTATTACACGTTTTATATAAAGTTCATTTTTGGTATGTGGTGCTCTTAATATTACAATGTCATCTCTTTTTATCTTAGTATGTCTAACAGAAATAAGTCTATCTCCGTCTTCAAAGTTGGGTTGCATGGATATACCCGATACAGCGTCATTACTTAATACAAAGGTAAACAGTAAATAAAAAATAGCCAACATAAATACTGTCATGAGAGCAGTTTGTCCAATAAATTTTCCTATTGATTCTTCTTTTTCATTTTTATCGTGCATTATATCTAAATCCTTAAAATTATTTACTTTTATACATTATAATACTATACTATTTTAATGACCACAGAACATCACTGCCTACAACTGGGTGTGTAAATAACTATTGAAAAAAGGAATTTCTTCCTCGTATGATTGTCGTGTGAAACGTAAAATCAACGAAAGAGAGATTCCCTCATGGATATTCTATCGAACAATTAATGATTGCACTAGTTCAATTTGGTGCTACTGGTGTTAAAGAGGTTTTTAGAGTGCAGTTAGAACAGTCCTTAAATAACTTGCTTAAAGCCGAATTGTCTGGCTTTTTATTTTTTAATCCAAGTAAGTGTTCAACTTAAAATTACAATTTTCGAATATAAAAGAAAGCAACAGATAAAATACACTCAACATAATTGCGACTAGTACAATTATTTGTAAGATGAATTTACCTGTTGACTTTTTTATTTACCTACTGCTTATGCTGCATCGATATCAACACCTGCTAAGGCACTCTTTTTAGAATTATTGTAAACTCTTACAGAGTAATCGCCTGTGCCATTAAAATACTTAATATTATTCCCCTTGCTTACACTAAACGAATGTACTTCGCTACCATATCGGAACACTTTCACAGTCAGGTTGTTTCCATGATAAACAACAATATGTATCCTGTATCTACCAGAAGAATGGATTCTATTTGTACTTGCAGAAGATTGACCTTGTGATAATCCAGTTTCACCATGAGTTTCTGAAGTAGACATAGGCGTAGCAGCTACTTCAGTTGGTGCTGATTCTTGAGGAACAGTATTTGTTTCTACTGTAGCTGCAGATACTTGATTAATAGTTGTAGCAGCTACAGGAGCAATCATACTTAAGGTAGCAGCAACTTCACTTAAAGCTTTAATTGATTTTTTCATTTTAGTTTCTCCGTAATATTCCCATATTTTTAGTTATTTGACTAAAATTGTATATTGTATACCTAATATATTATGAAATATACATATACTAAGAGCTTATATATTACAAGCTTCTAGTAAAAAACCACATAATTAAATTTATAAACATCATAATATTAATCTTTCTATACTATTATTTTTATTTTAGGAATTTAATTAAACTAAAGAGCCCTTTTTGTTTTATTCCTAAAGTTATAATAGCATTCAAGTATTCCAAAATGTGTGCAAAAATTGCACAAATATTTTAAAAGTATAAAAAATATGGTCCCCTCTTAATTAATCGCTTCATAATTAGTAGAAAGGCTTTAGAACTATGAATAACTTTGGTAAAACTATTCATGATTTGCGTATTTCACGTAATATGACTCAACAAGAATTGGCTGATAATCTTTTTGATCGTAGTACAATTTCTAAGATTGAACACGAAAATTTAGAAACTTCTTATGAAAATGAAGTTCAATTAATATCACGTCTTGGGTTGACTCTTAATGAATTTGAATATATAAGTAACAATTACCAATTTAGTACTAAAAATAGTCTTTTGTCCCGTTTTTTTGACTTAGAAGTGAGTGTAGAAATTGATAAAGTTGAAGCATTACTGCAAGATTGTTATTTAATAAAGAATGATGGTGATATCAAGAGGATTATTAGAATTCTTAAATCCATTTTATTGCTTAATAAGTCTCACTGCGTCAATCATGCCAAAGAAATGGTTCGGCCTATTTGGTTCGATTATTTATCTAAAGTTCAATTACTTACTATTACCGATATTTCAATTTTAAATACAATTATATATGCTTTTGACTATGAAACTGCTGATGAAATCATTTCTAAGATTATTACAATTATTGATAATCATTATCCATATAAGAAATCTTTAAGAATTAATACTTTACTTAATCAAGCATCAATACAAATGTTGAAGAAAAAGTATGTTCTAGCGGCGAATAATTTAGCTAACTTGAAACCGGGACTTAAGGATTTAAAACAATATGATAAATTACTTGTGGTTAATGCTAGAATTGCAGTTTGCAAGCGTGATAAACTCAGTGCACTTGAACAGGTGACCTTGCTTCATAAAATTGGTGCCAATCAATTGGCAGAGGGACTTGAACAAGAAATAAATGAATTTTTTTAAATTACCTCTTGATTTTCGAAAAATAAAAATCGTTGCGGTTAAACAACGATTTTTTGTAACTTGTACAGTCTTATACTTAAAAAATTTTGCTATAATTATCTTTGAATTGAGAGCAAATTGTTTTGAGGGCGGTTGGCTGTTTTTCCTAAGAAAGGAGAGGGTGCTTATGGCACGAAATTCTTCAGAAAGGTTGACAGTCATTGAGCGTTTATCATGCGCTAGAATTAGCACTGGCATTCGCCACGTTTATTATTGTCTTGTTGACTTATATCGACAAACACAAGTAAACAAAAAGACCGTCCCAACAATAACTTTGGCGAGTTATGGGATTGGTCTTTTTGATTGAAACATAACTTTGCCAACCGCCTTTAAAGCGGCTGCTTGAAATTCAGAAGAGAAGTCTTGTTCGTACAAGGCTTCTTTTTCTTTACAGTCATATTGTAGCACGTTTGGTTTTATTTTGTGGAATAACTTGACTGAGTAATTCCATATTTTTCTCTATACCGTTTAAATGTTATTCGATTGATTCCAGTTACCTTGCTAACAGCAGTATCAGACATACCACTTTGATAGAGTTTAAAGGCGTGTTGCAATTGCGGACTATTTTCAGAATATTTAGGCTTTCTGCCGTGATAACGACCCTCCGCCTTAGCTATTTCGATACCTTGTCTTTGACGCTCCTTGATACGCTTACGTTCACTTTCTGCTTGATATTTATATAATTCCAGAATCAGATTATTCATTAGCTGACGGAGGTTCTGATCTTCAATACCACGAAGAGAAGGAAAATTTAAAATATCAAGTGTTGCTCCCTTAGCTTTGATAGTCCCCATGATTTTAGTCAAATCTTGGTTGTTACGCCCTAGTCGATCAAGTTCAGTTACAATTACGACATCATCTTCACGTATATAATCTAACATGTTTTGTAATTGGGGGCGTTTAGTATTTGCCCCTGACATTTTGTCACAGAATAATTTGTCTACTTGAATTTTTTCTAATGATTCAATTTGCCGATCTAAATTTTGATCACGGGTACTAACTCTTGCATATCCAATTTTTGCCATTTTTCAAATCCTTTTTGAACATAGTCTAATGAACATTAATGAAAATTAGTATAACACAATTTTTGTTATGAACAATAGAGTGTACCCTATTGTTCCTTTTGTTAACAAAAAAGCAAAAAATTGTAAAACTGTAAACTCTATGCTGTTATACATAGTTTGATTAAATACAATTGTATAAAAAAATACCTTAGGTTTAAACAAACTTAGGTATTTTTGCAATACCGCTTTCCGCTGGGCGGTTAGTTGTATATTTGTAAATTAAATTAATTAAATAATTTAATCATTATGAGTTTGAGGGTTGATTGGGTGAAAATACTAAATTATAATTGTACTTTAAACTATAGTAACTAGCTAATAATAAATAGTAAGCTTAGTTTAAAGCAATTTTGAATCTAGTTATTAGAATGTATAATAAGCAAATTAATTTAATGTTTATAGGGAGAAACAAAGTTTGAAACCAGTTAATAAAAAAGAGTTAATTTTAGTTAGTGAAGAAACTTATCAAAAACTTCTTACTTTAATTGAATCTTTACCGTCCGAATCACGAATGGCTAATTTTACCTTTGATACGCAAAAATTGAAGGAAAAGCATTGGCAGAGAGATCGGAATGTGCGTGATGTATTAATCCATTTATATGAATGGCAAAATTTATTGCTAGAGTGGGTTAATAATAATCGAATGGGGCAAAGAAGCAATTTTTTACCTCAAGGCTACAATTGGCGAAATTATGGGGAAATGAATCAAGTTTTTTGGCAAAAGCATCAAGAAACAAGTTTAAAGCAGGCATTAGATTTACTAGCTGAAAGTCATGCTCAAGTAATGGCTTTGCTTAAAACCTTTTCTAATGATGAACTTTTTCAAAAAAATATTTATCATTGGACAGGTAATAATACCCTAGGGAGCTATTTTATTGCCAACACTTCCAGCCATTATGAATGGGCTATAAAAAAATTACGCAAGTACAAACGTTCGTTAAGATAAATAAGGAAGAATTGTAAACCACTAGCATTGTGCTGGTGATTTTTTAAATACAAAGAGAGGTTGGTAATGATATTTGATAATTGTTTATGAGATTTTTAAACAATTCTAAGCGTTACAATAGAGATTTAATGGTAGAATTTTTATCTAAAAAGGAATCAAGATTATGTTGTTTATAAAGATTTTTCATAAAGAACCCTCAATAACGAGGGCTTTTTTATGAAAAATCGCCCAGAAATAAATTTAGGGTAGCTTTTTTGTTAGCTTATCGCTAATTTAAAGCCTATATAGCGATTTTAAACTATGTAGGGTATACTTACACAAAGCTACTCGCAAAACCTTTAACAGGGCAAATATAAGCGTTGTTTTTTATTTGTTACAAAAATTATCACTATTTTAATTGCATATGCTTATTATTTTTTGTACTTTTTTGGAAAATTTGTTTTAAATCCAAAACATTTTTTCCCGTTATAAATATAATTTTTGAGTTTTCCAGTTACTGAGTACGGTTTGCCGCTTTTACCAATTGCTTGGATAGTAATTTCCTCGCCTAGTAATAATTTTTTTATTTCTTGTGGGGAAAAAATATAAGTGCCAAATTGTTTTTTAAAGCTTACTTCTTTGCCAGTGGGTGCAAAAGTACCAGTTATATAGTTGTCACTTTTATCTGGTAAGTTGGGATAAAAACCAACAAATTTATATCCTTTATACGTTTGTTCTGCCAATTTACCGCTAACTTTACCTTGTGCGGTATCAAAAGTGATCGTTTTGTCTGCAAAAAGCTGTGTTAACTCGCTTTCGGTAAAACTATGGTTACCCCATTTGCTCTTAATAGCTACTTCTTTACCCTGCCAATTACCAGTAATTTTAGGTACATTCATTTTTTCTTGGCGTTTATTCCACTCAATTTTTGCTTTCTGCAAATCTGGCAAAGAAGTTAGACTAGATTGATTGCTTAACATTGTCTGTTTATCATGAATGATGATGTTAGCCATAGTATTAGGTACCGCCATTGTTGGTATTGCTAATTTGCCCACTTGTTCCATAGCTTCTTGCAATTTTAAGGTTACTTTAGGACTAGCAATTTGCGTGTGCCTACTAATCGCAGCTTGGATTAGTCCTAAATTAGTTAGACTGTATTTCTCTTTTTTGTTCTGCTAAAGTAGTTATGTTGCTATTATCAAAAGTTTCTATTTTATTGGCAATTTCTTTAATCACGGCATACAACGATGGTTTATCAAGATTTTGTTCAGCTAAAACATAATTTTTAATAAATGACCATCCACCTACACCACCGATTTGGCGTGAATTTTGATACCAAGCATTTTTGGTTGGCGTGATTACTAGGCTATCGTGGTCAATTCCTCGAAACGTTCGACCTTCGTTTCGTAATTCGATGCCCAAGATATTACATAACTCAATAATATCTGCTTGATATATTTTGTCGTACCATGAATTAGCTTCTTTTTGCTCAGCCATAATTTTTTCCTTTCAAAGCAAAAAGCGCTTAGGAACTTGCCTAAACGCTTGTCTATTAGTTTGTTAATAATAAAAAAGCCTAACTATTAGCTTTATTGCTTATAGTTAGGCTTTACTTTTTCTGCTTAATAAAATTGACTGAGGATTTTACATATCCTCTTCATTTCAAGACTAGTCAATTTTGTCTCCAGTTTACCCCCAATCCGCTGTCTTGGGTCAACTGCCCGTGCTTGTTGTAATAGTGCTGTCCCGTGGATATTGTCTTTATCTATTTTAATAAACATTGGCGACTTGACATATTTTTCTTCAGTCAGATATTTTTTTGCAGTGCTGATTGGTACAGTGATCACTGTATTAAAAATACGATTATAGTTGTTATTGCTTACGATTAAGCATGGTCGCTTCTTTTGTGTCTCTGTGCCCTTGGCAGGATTGAGGTCTAACCAAATAATATCTCCCTGTTCTAATTTCATTATTTTTAAATTCCCTTCTTTTCGTCATCACACCAATCAAACTCTGAAACATCAATATTGCCGTACTCTGTTGCCTGCTCTGTAATAACGTCCCATATATTCTTCTTAATCGAAGATACTACTACTGTATTGTTTTCTCGAATATCCCAGCTAATCATGTCTGTCGGTTTAATATCTAAAAACTTTCGAATGATTTTAGGAATTGTAATCTGATTTTTTGCAGTTAAAGTTGAAGTTACCGTGTTTTTCTTATAAAAAGGTTCCATTTTATTTGCTCCTTTGGCTTAAATTCAATGTATGAAATGAAAAGTAAGGCAAAAGTAAGGCAAAATTTTTCTATTTTTAGCGCCTTTCTTGTTCATAGCTAATTTCTTGTTGTGTGCGTTCAAAAATGCTTAATGCTCGCTGTTTTTCAAAAGTTGTTAAACTTTTTTCGCATTGTCTCTTCATTCGATTATATGCAATATTACTTGCCTTTTCCGTCAATATTGGTTTAATGGCTTTTTTTAAGCCTTTCTCCAGTCCCTTTTTATGTTTGAGATACTTTAATTCTTTAATTTGCTGATCTTTATTGTGGTTGATTTTTGATCTTGCAAAATTATTACTGTGTGGTTTGTGAGTAGAATCATAATTATTGTTGGTGGATTTTTGATTGAATCTAGTTTCAGTTTTGTGGTCAGAACTTTGTTCGTTAAAGTGATTAACTTCTTGATCAATCTTTTTGATTTCGTTTAATAGCGAATTGCCTGCTCGTTTTTTAAAATCAGTCCATTTTGCAGTTGAATCGTTAATGCGGTTATCTTTTGCTTGACCATACATTTCACGATAGTGTTCACGATAATTGCTAAAAAGCTTATTCCATTTTTGGTAATTTGGATCATCGTTCATTACCAAATCAACTAACTTATTCAATGATTGGCGTTGACTACTATTGAGATTAGCCCACCGCCATTTTTTTCGATCTTCTGGCAATTTTTGAATAAAATCATTTAATTCACGCTGAAAACTAGGTTCTTTAATTGATTTACTAAAGGCTTGAGTCATGCCTTTGGTAATTTGATTTCGTCGCAAATTCATATCCCGTAAAAGTTCTGATGTGTCAAACATTTCATTTGTAAAAGCGTGTTTCATTGCTTCAATAGTTTTAAGTTTCCGCCAGCCTTTCGGTTCAATATGGGTAACTCCGTTATCATCTTTCCATTTTTTTAATGGTCGTGAATTTGCTGCTTCAACAGTACCAAAATGAATATGAATATTATCAGTATTACGGTGGATTGCTGCCGTCCAGAATGGATTATTAAGCTTTTCTTTTTCTGTCAAAGTTTCCATCATTTTTTTACTTGCTTTCCTAATACCTGATTCATCTAGATAACCTGTTGTTGGATCAAAGACTCCCATCTTTCGCAAATATTCATTATCAAAAGAAATTACATCTTGCCACAGGATTGAGTTGTTAGCTTGAGCTGATCTCATTTTGTCTCTAATGTGACCAAGGTCACTTAGTTTAATCGTATCTTGTTCGCTAGAAAAATATCCTTGTAAAATTTTATTTTTACCAACATTGGGAGCGTCATATTTTGCTGCACCTTGAGTAACTCGCTCCAATTCTGCTTGCTCTTTTTTGGATAAACCTTCACTATTTTGTTTTTCCGCAAGTGCTTGCTTTCTCATCATATAGCCAATATATTTACTATAATCTTGAGCATTAAGTTCGATAAAATTGGCTTTGTTTAATTCTGCAATACTAGCTTGCGCTAATTTTGATTTTTTATTAACTGAAGAATAATGTTTACTGACAATTTCTAGATTAGGTTCGGTTAAGTTATGCAATAATTCTTTTCGTTGCAGGTATTCAGTTTCTTCTTCTGGTGTTAAATAAGATAGCTTTTCTAATGCTTCTTTGCGTGCCATATAGTCAACACTGTAACTTCCATAATCATTGCTTCTGTTTTGACTGGTTGATGTTGGTCGTGCGTATACAAATTCGCTCGTTAAAACTATGTGCGGTGCCTTTGCCAAAACAACCACCTACTTTCTATATGCTTTTCTTTCCTGTGCATTTTTAATTTTTTTATCTACAATTTTCATTGCAGTTTCTTCTAAATTTTTAGAAACTCCGTGTCTGACAAATTGCAAATCTTTGAGATAACATAACTCGCCAATTAATTCATTTCCTAATTCCACATTTTTGTCAGTCGCACTCAACCGCAATAATACTTTTTCCAATTTTTCAAGAATTAAATCGTCCTTATTTACTTCTTTATTTGTTTTTTCTAAGTTATCAATAGCAATATGGATTACATCTGCTATGCTATTTATAATTACATTTTCCTGTTTAATTTTTTCAATTGTTTTCCAGTCATCTTCTCGGATAAGAATATGTTTATCAATTAATTTATTTTGATTTTTATTCACTATGATTTCCTTTCGTCATGCTGAGAAGGTCATTCTACGGTCAAGTTCATCTATTAAGTGATAATTTGTGCAATTTAATGATCATACCAACGCTCTTTTTTTTCATCTGATAATCCAGGTAGATTTTCAATTAAGTTAATTGCTTCGGTTGTCTTTCCAGTCGTAAAACTAATGAGTATTTGTTTTAACAGCTCAACTTCTAATTCTGCTAAATCATTTTGATGTTGTAGTAAGATTTCATATTTTGTACGTTGATAATTTTCCAACTCATTATTAACTCGGTTCGTGATAATTAGTTTGATGTAATCATTTCTACTTAATTTCTTTTCTCTGTGGGTATTAAGTTGGGCAACTTGTTGATCTAACTTTTCAATTACTTTCTCGGGTATATTGCGGATTAAAATGTTAACCATTGCCTTCTTTACCCCTTTCTTCTTTTTACTAAATTAGTGTATTTTTTGATGAAATATTGATTTTTTGATATTCAACTTCTAAAGACATATCTAATTTCACAAACTTTTAGTGAAGAGCATAAGGGAAACCTGCTATCACTTACCAAAGGTAAGTGGATAGCTTGGCGGTGCCAAGCGGTTTCTGGGCATTCGCTATTGATATCACTTTCACTTCTAAATTTCCATAGTTATGGTGGGTCTAAAAGACTTATATATCAACAATCTTCCATAATATGGTTGTGAAATTCCATAGTATGGTGGGTCAAACTCCATACTATGGAGGGGTATATAAAATCTTTATATATCAAGCTTTATCTTCATTTCATGAATTTAGTCGATTTCTTGTTGTTTAACAAAAAAAGCAGTTATAAAACTGCTTTTTTAATTCATAATTGTGACATGATTGATTCGATTTTGGTAGTCGTTAATCTCCTTTTTACAATCACTAATTTCTTTTTTCTGTTCTGCAATATCATTTTCAGTATCATCAATTTGGTCTTGTAGCTCGCTCTTATTTTGCTTCAAAGCATTTTCCATTTTGCCATTTAATTTTGCCAAAAGTTTGCTATCATCTTCAATAACGTTTTTCTTTTCTTTGATTTTTTTATTTAAATTAGTTAGTTTTTGTTGATAATTTTTAAGTGCAAATTTTTTATAATCTTCGACATAATAACTATCATTATTGATTCTCAAATTCGTATTTTTAGCAACTTGTTCTTCTTTTAAATAGAAAGTAACTTCTGTATTTGCGCAATCAGTATTAATTGCTCTTTTTATTTTTTCTGGTGTAATTTTATACGCTAAAAGTCCATAACCTGCGTCTACACCTTGAGTTATTATTACTAGGTAATGATCGTTAACTCTCATAATCCTAGTTGGATATTTGGTCTTTTTATTATGTCGAATTTCATCTCCAATTGAATATTCAATTGAATATTTGATGTTAGCTAAATTACGATCATCTTTAGCGTCATCAATATCATTCTGATTGCCAATAAAAAATTCGCTAATTAATAATTTTGAGTCTGGATTATAAGTGCTTTTAACTTTTTTAATTGTCGCACTTTGAGTAACACTGGTGTTGTTATA
The DNA here is from genome assembly GCF_003692985.1 of Lactobacillus sp. ESL0237. NCBI lineage: Bacteria > Bacillati > Bacillota > Bacilli > Lactobacillales > Lactobacillaceae > Lactobacillus > Lactobacillus sp. ESL0237. The sequence goes on from NZ_REHE01000012.1 coordinate 14,803, forward strand.
AAACTGTGTCGGAATGTTATATTGCTCTTTTTTTGTCATACAAATTGGCACAATTAAAATTATGGCAAGTATTGCCCAAAAAATTGTTGTATGCTTAAGATATTTTTTTCGATCAAGATAGGGGTCTTGAGGTTTATATTCTTCTTCCTTAGTCTCGATTCCAAAAGCGTTTTTAATTCTTTCAATTAGCCCTTCAAAATAATCATTCATTTACTCGCCACCTTACTTATTTTATTTACTTTTTTTGTAAAAAATTTTCTAATGTTATCAAAATTAGAACCTGTATACCGCTTGATTTCATTTCCGTTGCGGTTAATTAAAATAAAAGTTGGTACAGCGCTAACGTGGTAATTATTTATTGCTTTTTCGTGATTTTGCCCGTTATTAGTATTAATGTATTGAACTGGTGTACCCAATTTTTCAAATAAATTAACTAATAAAAATACATGCTTGCAGTTTGGACAATCATCTCGATAGAAAAACAAAATACTAGCTTTTTTCTCAATCTTGACGGCTGATCTATCTTCTCTTTCTTTAGCAATATAATTATTAACACCGATTATCGCTATTCCTAATATTAAAAAAAGACTGGCAATCAGTACCAGTCTTTTAACTATTTTATTAATCACTTTCTTCTTCTTTCTTTATATCTGTTGGATTTAATTTTCATGTTTGAAATTAAATCCAAGTAACGTAAATTCAATAAATTTTTTGCTTCTACTATCGTATTTAAAAAGATACCAACTTGTTTGATTTCGTTTACCAACAAAATTAATTGAAGAAATAATTGTATTTTCTGATATTATTCCTGAATAAATCCCTTGTTCGTTAGCTGAATTAATATATAAATTCGTATTAAGATGTTCAACATTTTCTTTAAATCTATTAATATCTCTAACTTCTTTAATATTTAGTCCAGTATCTGATAATGCTTGATTGGTCGCATATCTTGGTAAATTTTGATTGCGAATATTTAATTCAGTTGAAGTTTCATTTTCTTTAATCGTATCTAATAATTTGAATAATGCTTGCCCGTTATTTTGCATTAACTCTACTGTTTTATTTTCTTTTTCATTAATTTTTGCAATAGGATCATGCTGTATTTTTTGAGTATGTTTGGCGCTAGAAAGCATATCTATTTGCTTTTCTTTTTGTGCTAATGAACTTTTGGCACTAACAACTTGTTGATCAATTTGTGCTTGCTCATGTTTAAAATATCCGATTACTCCTATTCCAAGTATTGTAATTACACTTGCAATACTTATTTGTATTTTCTTATTCAAGTTTTTCACTCCTATTCATCTTCTTCATAGCCTTTTAACTGAGGATTTTGTAAGTTTCTTAAACTAGCAGTGTTAACTTTTTGCTTTTGTAAATCATAGTCAATATTAATGATTCTAATTACTCCGTATTTTAAATAATTAGGCTTATAACGAACAATCGCAACTGCTTTTGCATGACTTAAATCTGAAACATCATTAAATCCAATATCTGCTTTTGCAGGCTTCGTAATTGTAAATTTGAATTTAGCATTTGCTGTAGCACTGTATGTGTCATCTGGCAAGCCGTTCAATTTATATAATTTTGTATCAAAATCTCTGCCAAATAAATCGTCTAACTCTTGGCGGTGTTGATTATACTCTGTACTATCCTTATAACCACCTAATGCCTTTGATAAGCCTTGTGATAGTTTGCTAGCAGCTTGTTTTTTAGCTGCAACCAAATCAAAGGTTGTCTGCTTTTCGACCTTTACAGGGGCGTTTGATGCTTTCTTGGCTTGGTTGATTATCTTATCGCTATTTTGTATTTCTTCATTAATCTGGGACAATTTGTTTTCATTTGGTCTAGAAGCAAAAGCAACAATCATTACTACTCCTGCTAACGTCCAACTAAAATATTGCCAAACTTTTAGATTATTCTTTTTCATTTCCATTCCTTTCTATTTTCCTAGTCCATGTTCTATTACTTTTATCGGATTTAACCAACAATCTGGGTGATCAAATCCATTAGCAACTGGGGAACCTATTTGATTCATAGTAGGATTTTTCTTATTAGTAGTAATTCCTAAGTGAACATGAGTGTCTGTAATAGTGCCTATTTTTTCTCCTATTTTTACAGTATCGCCTTGCTTAACATGTATATCGCCTTTACTAGAAAATCCTTCTTGATAAATAATATTGTAATCGCCTGCTTTTTCCCAAATATAATATTTGGCTGCGCCATTATAGCCTACTTTATATATTTTACCGCTTGTAACAGCTAATACTGCTGAACCATTATGGACACCATTTAAACCGTTTGAAAAATCAAAACCATCGTGAAAATTAGTGCTGCCACGAGAATATGAAGTGTGCCCATATTGTCCGCCATCTAAACTATTTGGCGTCCCTTTAATTGACGCAAATGGCCATGCCCACTTACCGCTATAACTGCTATTATCATCACTGTTTGTGTCAGGACATATATTACTGCCATCATTAGCCGTATCAACATCGTCAGATCCGTTTGAACCAGTCGATACCTTAATTTTACCGTTGCTGTATTTCTTGACAAATTCTTTATAGTGGTCAAATTTATACTGACCTAGCGACACATAGTGATCTATGGTATCCCCCATATAGCCGCCATGTTTAGCTGTTACAACAAAATCATACCAAGTCTTAGGCTTTTTATTGCCTAGCATATTCTTAATTGTATTGCGGTATATGGTAGCAAAAGCTCCAATATCTTTAAAGTGCGCATAATGATCGCCTTCGCTTGATATATTGCCAGGTCTCGCTATACTTGCAAAAGATGGATTGTATTTTACGCCACCAAAATTATTATCCTCAATTACTTCTTTGTCGTTTTCGTTAAGTCCAGTTTCTGCGCTTATTTGAGCAAAAACAAGGGCTGGATTAATGTGTAAATCAGCACCTACGGCTTCTGCCACTGCTATTGCCTTACTAGTAACAGTTTTACCATATCCGCTAACGTTAATACTGCCACTGCTATCATCTGTTTGTTGCTGACATGTTTGACTTTGCCAAGATAATAGTAGGGTCACTATTGTTCCGCCAATACTTGAAACACCAGCAATTAGAACTGCTCCAAATCCAAAAAAAGTGGCTGCTATTAACAACCACTTTATCCATTTATGTTTTAACCGTTGGCGCATTTTAAACGCCTCCGTTAAACAGTGCTAATTCTGATTGGCTAGGTTCAACCTGCATATGATAGCGTTGTGTAGTTCCAATGGTTACGATACATTGCCCCTGTTCTTCTTTGGGAATCTGTTCATAGTCAGTATCACTTAAAGTTGATCCTAACAACCTGTTAAGTTTTTCTAGCTGTCCAGCTTCGTGTCTAAACGTTACTTTATACTGGCAAAATAAGACAATTGATTTTAACAATTCTAGATCGGCTGAGGATACGTTATCGGGTAACATTGCACCTAAATCTTGTGTCGCAAAAGTAATTCCAGCAAAATATTTTCTAAATTCTCGCGACATATTAACAATCTGTTGCACGGCAATCATGTTATTAGGATTAATAATGTTGTGACATTCGTCAAAATAGATAGAGAAATATTGTCGATCCTTATCTACTTTGTCCACCTGTTTTAATCCATTAATAACTGCCTGATTCTGGATCAAATTAAGCGTGGAAAACAATTGTGCATGATAGATGTTAGGTTCCATTTTTGAAATACTTGATGTATCAAACGAAACTATTTGCACATCATTTAAATCTCTTAAGCTTGAATATCCGTCAAAGAGATTGCCATAATTTTCAATCATATTGTCTAAAGCAATATTAATTTGCTCATAGCTATTGCGGCGTTTAGCAGTCGCATGTATTTGATCTAAAAATTCATTAGTCGTAATCTTTTTAACGTACGTTCGGAAATCTGACAAAATAGGATATTGGTTAGGTTGTAAGCCCGTGATATGGATTTTTTCAGGGTGCTTTTGCCAATCAGCTGGCAATAAGCCATAACTTACATAAAAATGTTGGAGCAGTGAACTAAATTCTTGCTTGGTCGTTTCGTCAATCTGATTATTCATGACATTACTAAACAGAACCAGTACGTTGGCAACATGTTGCCTAAAACTTGCCATTTCATCAACTGTTTTTTGATCATTGTCAATTGTGGCAGAAGCTAATACTTGTAGAGGATTAATCATACCTTCTTTCCCATCGAGATTAATTACGACTCCTCCTTGTGACTTAACCAAGCGAGTATATTCGCCTGCTTTGTCAATGATTCTAACAAAGTAACCACGATCAAAATCACTCTTTTCATTCATCTTTAGAAAAGTGGATTTTCCCGACCCCATCTGTCCTAAAACCAGCATATTGTACGATGTACGTTCGGAAGTGTGCGCAAATCGATCAAATACAAATGGACCATTGGTTGAAGTTCTGCCATACAATGTACCATGTTCATCAAGTAAATCTTCGCCTTGAAATGGTACACCTCCACCAATAACCGCCGCTCCCATAGTTGTTGCTGCGGGAGTTATTAATGATGCGCTTGCTTCTGAAAAACTCTCGTTCCATGATTTAAATTGTTCTGGTAGCGTAAATTGATACACAGTACCACGATAGCCGTCTCCGCTTAATGTACGCTTTATTTCGCTAATTCTTGATTGTAAAGCCGCTTCTGTATCAGCGTATACTTTGATCTGAATTCTAATCGCTTTAGGTATTTCCGCACCAGAATTAAATTGTTTAGCTAATTCACGCAAATCGATCTGTTCTTGATCGGCGGAATCCATATCCGTTTGATACCGCCCTTTTCGTGCTTGATCTTGCTTTTCAGTAATTGAACGGTTTAACTGATCACGAATTTTATCAATTTTTTCTGTATGAACATCAATTTTGCACATTGTAAAATCGTTACCGATAATTTGATATAGCCATAGTAGATTAGGGTCTTTACGATAACTTATGATTGTAAGATAAGTAAAAAAGCTACCGCCAGTTGCAGCGTATTGATCGTAAAATCGAATTCCTCCTTCTGGTTGGATAGCGGATATAAATTTTAAATCATAACCCTTTCGGGCTAATCTAGAATCATCTTCTGCCGAAAAAAGTTGTTTTCCGTTATCTTTTCTTTTTAAGTGATTTCTATATTCTCCATACAGAATTTTTCGTAGAACTTCTTTAGTTTTATTCAATTCTATTTCCTTTCTATTCGTTAATCGGATTATTTATTGAATTGAAAACATCAATCGTCTGTTTCCGATTGAGTTCACGTGGTTTAAGCCTAGGTGCCCCCATTTTGTAAAATTCAGTGCGTGACCGAACGTCCTTAATGCTATTGCCAAACAATTCAACGTAATATTTTTTTGAACTGTAAAGATCTGTGCGACATTCAATGTTATCTGCCGCTGCGATTTTTTCAGTTAAATCTCTAGCTCTGCGTATTCCTGCAGGACTAGAATCGCATTTTTGGCGCAAATAGCGCCAATACTGTTGATTATTTGACATATCTATTTTTGAAGCCATTGATATGTAGGAACAGTCTTCAACGTAAGTACGACTTACCTTGGTTAAGCTATCTTGCCATTCTCTTAAGCCAGAGTCGGGCAAATTGAATAAGTCTGTTGAATCTAGTTGTAGAAAACGTGAAGCTTTACCATTTACATAAGTTAAAATGCCATCTTCAGTACAATTGATTGGCATATTCAATGACAAGGTGTTTTTTAGTTCTCTTTCAGCTTCTTTTTGCTTTTTTCGCTTATTATTAATCAAAGAATTTGTTCCCTCCTTTTCCTTAGTTTGTAACTTTTCTTGTGATTCATTAGTTACGCTTATTGGTAAATACTTAGCAGTATCTTGTAATAAAACAAAAAACAGTACCCGCCAATTTCTCATATTGGGTGCTGCTTTTGTTCTTTTAACTATGCTAATTCCAATTAACAATCCGCATATTCCTACTATAATTTGGACAGTTTGAGCTACATTAAAAATTTGACTAATTCTAATGCTGAATAGTATGCAAAATAAGATGATTACAATATCAACAACGGGTGCAAACCAAAACATTATTGCTGCTTTAGTTGTTTTTGGAATCATCATCTGCTTACGATTATAATTATCCATTCATTGACCCTCCCTACTTTCTTGCTCTTGGTGGTTTAGGCTGTGAATTATTATTATCTCGAAGTTGATGTACCCGTGATTGAGGTTGTTGTTCATTTTTGGTATATTCACTAATTGGTCTATCTTTAATATCACTTGTTTTAGCTGAACTCTTGTTATTTGAAGGCATAAATTTGGTACCGTCAAGATTAATGCTAGGCACGCCATTACTACGTACATTATTAATATCTTGAGACCACTCATCTTCTGTGTACGGCAATTTAGTTATTGGATTGAAATTAATTGGTTCATAATTGCTGTCTTTAGATAATAAATCATTATATTTATCATATTGAGCAGCCATTTTTTTCCAAGTCGAAAAATCGTTTGCCTTTGTCGGCTGCTTTTTACTATTTGGATCTTCATTAGTAGCTGATCCATACGTACTAACAGGCTGATCATACAACGAACTGTAATTATCTTCTTCAGAATTATCATTATTAATATCATTAGGCTTTTTAAAATCTTCTTGTGGCTTGTTAACCGAATTGTTTTCATTGTCGGAAGCGCCAAAGATTTTTGCAACTTTGCCTGCAAATCCTTCATATCCAGTTTGTGCTTCATCTAAAGCTTTGCTTGCCTTATTCTGAATATCAGTTGCCTTCTTCATTGCTTGCGGTGTTTGCGTCAATGGCGGCAAACCGTCCGTGGTTATATTTCCATTATCTGAATTATTAATGTTAGATAATATCTTGTTACCACTCTGATCAAAACCTGCCATCTTGTTAATTGCATTTTGTCTTGCGCCTTGTTGAGCTTGCTTCTTTGCCGCTCTCTGAATGCTTCCAGTTGTGTTAAGCTTGTCTGCCATACCACTGATCTTATTTTTAGCACGACTAGGTACACTCAATGCAGCTGCACCTAAATTAGCAGTTTGTTGTCCTAAATAAAATGCGGAACCCATTGCTCTTAAGCCACGCTGTGCGCCTGTATCAACGTTAAAGAATTCTGCGACTTTGCTATTACCAGTTATTAACATTACCGTTGCCGCTAACATGAATATTGCAAATCCCCATACGCCCTTGATACTCGCATTAGCCCATGTACATGCTGCTTGATAGAACGCCAATTCAAATGCTTGTAAACTAACTAGTAATATTGCAGAGGTTAATGATGTAATAACCCGTTTAGTCTTTTGTCCCGTATCAAGATCAGTTGCAGTGATTACTGTACTTAAAATATCAATTACTACAATGTCGATAAATGATTTCACAATTGCATATCCTGCAAATAGAGAAGCAATTGTTAATGCAAGTAATGCTATTAAAACAGGTAAGAAATTGATCGTAAATCGTTGATAACCGCCGATTGAAAAGCCAAATAGATGCCATATATCAGTAGTATTCCAAGTTGTACCTTTACCTTTTTCCTTAGGCGTGTTTTGGACTGTATACTTTAACCAGCCGTACAAAAAGTGTGTGCCTGGCTTTTTGTCATAGTCCCCTTTTTTATAAGGATGATCTTTCTTTTCTAGTGTGGAATTATCTTTGATTTTTTCATTGTCTAAAATCTCAGTAAAATCAATTTCGCCATTATCAACCTCTTTGCGACTCATATTATTAAGTCCCCAATGTAGCTTGGCTGGAGCTGTTGTTAGCGCATTAGCCGAACTTACGTTTGTACCTGCGAAATTAGTATCAATCATATACTCAAGATCGTTAACATGACTTTTTAAGATATTAAATGGTAACGCACTTGTCCCTTTATTTACCTTACTATTATTAGTACCAAGTAATCCTTGTGCTAAATTGACTGATTCTGACGTAAGCCACGTTGTCATGTTGCCAATATTTGTGATTAAAAAAGCGCTAATAAAGAGTTGGACTATTACATTTTTTACTCGTGGCGCATGATGATCAATAATAATTTTAATTGCAATCCAAATTAAACATAGCACCATTAACCCACCAGCTAGATATTGTCCATACTGCATTAATTTGCCAACTTCACCATTACCATTAACTTGATCGACAAAATTTGACAAATTTAGCATTTGATTCATAAATTCGCTTGTTGCATTGGCGATTCCATAAACTACACTAATAATCCACCATTTAACAGTCGAAAATGCTCTAGTAAAAATATTTGAGTAACCCAAATATTTCAAAGCACTGTGTAGGGCGTTTGTTGGGGCTACATCAGCCAAACTTAATAAGTGACTCATAATTCCCTCCTTTTGTGTAATAAAAAAGGAGCCAACTATTTCTAGTTAGCTCCTTTTTTCTATTATTCTGATTTAAATTCTTTATGATATTCGTTTTCTAAATCTTCTCTCACTTCGTTATCTTCAATACTGTTAAGTGCAACTTTTATTTTTTCAAATTGATCATTATCAAAATATTCCAAAATTTTATTGGCTAAACCAAAATCTATTTCATTTTCTGTTATATAGCCATCGACTGCTTGTGCAAAGGTGGAATTGGCTCTTTTTTCTTCTTCTTCTTCAGTCGGCACTTTACCTATCATCTGCTCATCTGAAATTGGTCCAGTATACTCATTACCCATATCTTTATCTTCCTTTTCTTTATTATCTGTATTTTCCTTTTTATCATTTGCTTGATCATTTGCTTGCCCAATACTATTTTTATAGGCTTCAACTGACCCTGCTGTCGCTGATTTGCTTAAAAAATCTACAAAATTAATTTGTAAATCTTTTAATTTTAAATTTTTATGCAAACATTCAACGTCAACTAATTCATTAGTAGGATCAAACGAATCTTTTAAAAATGTATGGGCATACGGTAACATTGTTTTTTCGGTGTTAAAAATAGGATATGGACGTACCCGATTACCCCATTTATCCTGCCGATGAACCGCTCGTAAAATCAAATCTTCTCCTTCTAACATCTGTTGTAATCGACTAGGAGTAATCAATGATTCTGCTTCTGCTCGTACATTATAATTTATTGATCTCGTTGTTCCTGTATTGCTATTACCAGAACTCCCTGCTTCTACTGTCCTTTGTCCAGCTGCTTTGCTAAATTCAACATTAGTTTGATTGTTAATACATTTAATCAAGAATTGGTTCTGTCCCTGTTCCTTAATCGTTGTTGCCAATTTACCATAATAAGTATTTAGTTGCTCAAACGACTGTAAAAACAGCGAATAATCAATATTACGCCCTGCTGAGACGGTCATTATTTTATCCATGTTCTCAATCGGCTTTAGGTTTCCGAACTCGTCTAAAATAAAATGAACTCTCCTAAAGGTTTTATGATTTGGAACAATCTCACATTGTTTTGCTAATTCAGTATATAACTGATTAATAAAGAAAGTTGCGATTGTACTGTTTGAATCATCATAATCAGGTGTGGCCATAAAAACAGCAATTGGCTTTTCTGAATAAGCAAGACGAAAATCTGTTACTTCTAGTTCATTATACAGCGTTTTAATTATTGCATCATGTTCGCCTTGCTTACCATTAGAATCAGCGAGCTTTATTGAAAACACACTATGTAGTTGCTTACCTTCTGAATTTTCATAGCTTAGTTCAGCCCAATCTCCACTTACTAACTTATCATCAAAATTGCATTCAACAAAACCTGTATGATTACTTTTAATTTTATGTTCAGCAATAATTTTAGACTCAGGCGAATCTTTTGTTGCTGCTTTTCTAAACCGAAGCAACATTTTAGTAGAAGCATATTTTTTCGGTAATCTAAAGCTAAAATATTTTGGAAATCCGATTGATTTTAATTCAAATGAATTCATTGAAGTTAGACAAGCATTTCCAGGGTCTTGAAATGGCTTCAATTGCTCATTAAGAACTGAATTAATAGTAGCTTGTCCATTAGAAACAGAAGCAGCAACTGCCGCATATTGTTGTTTAGCATATGAACCTTGTGGCAAATGAGTAAAATAATCTTCTAGAGCATTATGCGTAATAACCTTAGTGGGACTGACCATCTCATTCCATTTCACAGTACCTGCTTCAATGATGAAGTCAATTGCATTATAGAGTGTAATCCTTTCAGGGTGTTTTTTCTTATCTGGAAAATTATTGGGGTCTAGGCAATATTTAATTAGTTCATATATTACCCCATTTATTTCTCCTTGACCGTCTTTATACGCCCATTCATTCACTCCTTTGTCTTTTTTTAACATAATTTGATAAGTAAGACTATTAATCAGTTGTGACGGATTTTCTCCTTTTTCTACTTGCTTTACGATAATATCTAAAGGATTATATGACATTGAATTCATCTGATTACCAAGATCAAGTAGATATACTTCATAACCCCGTTTTTTCAGAGTCGCAGCTGAGGCATCATATAATTCCTTTTTCGGATCATAGATAACCATTGATGACTGATTTTCGGCACGAGAGAGGTTGTCAATAAATGGTATTACTATCATTTCGCCCTTACCCGACCTACTTGTTCCGACCACAATATTATTGACTGAATCATCATCAATATAATATTGCTTACCATAATGACTAATTGGTATTCCACCATAGCCTGGAAATCTTTTATCTTTGTCAGGAATTGCTTTATATTGTTCCTTGATTTCTTTTAGGGTTGTAAATCTACTGTCTCCCTTTTGGCCATAAGCAATATTGCTAGCCATTCCACCATTAATTCCTGCACCAGCTTTGATTAATACAAATATAGTTAAAATTGCACTGCCAATTAGCAAAACAAATATTTCCTTAAAATTTACCTTACATATTAGTGGATTGAGTCCTAATTCAAGCGCTTTTGCTAATGGAAAAGAGAAATGACCTATCCCTTTTTTGGACTGTTCTTTTAATAGAATACCCAACCAATGCAAACTATTATCAGCGTATAATAGCAACAAAAAGACCATAATTGTTAAAATTATGGTCTTTTTACTAATCATTCCTTGCCCTACTTGAATCTTTTCAGGACTAGGTAATTGCTCGCCGTCTGGACGCCTTTTACTAAGTTTACGTATTTTGTTTTGCGCTGTACCTAGGAAATTTGAAACTCTAGTGAGCCTCACAGTCTCGCCCCCTCATTAATATCCATTTTTTGCTAACCAACCATTATGCCAATCTTTAACGTTATAGAAGGATAAAGCAATTGCATGGCGAGCTACATAACTAACTTTTTCCTTTTGTCTTGGTGTTAATTGTAAATAGATTGACCGCATACCATTTTCATCGTTAGCTGCAACTGCATAGTACAATCTGCTAATCCATGTTGGGTACGCATCATTAATCTCTTTCAATGCTCTAACATCGCCTTGACCTAAAGCACCATCTAGAACATCTATTTTTGCAGACCAATTGTTAGTTGCCCGATACAGAAGCACATTGCTCTTATATGCTTTTTCAGCTTTATTCTTAGAAGGTTGATTTACCACCTGTTTGTTTTTAGTTTGTGCCGCTTCGGATTTATTGCCTTTATTTTTATCTAACAATTTTTCTTGTGCTGTCTGATCTATCTTTGAGTCAGGGTGTGCTGCATTATACCAATAATAACTACCATATCCTGCTGCACCCAGTAATCCTAATAATAGGATAGCAGCTAGGCTATATATATGCTTAGATTTATGTGTTGCTTTACTTTCCCCTTGTTCCTCAGTTTTTTCCAAATCCTTAGTGGAATCAACTGGAATTGGTAATAGATTATTAGCCTTAATATTTCTATCAACCGCTTTATCTAGATCAATCGTTTTACCAGCAACTATTGCTTGTTGTTGCTCCTTTAGTGCTTCTTTAATCGCATTAGCAACACCAACAGACAAAGTCTCCGTCAAGTGAATAGGATATTCTTTATCATGCTGCTCAAGATATTTTAATTCCTGCTCCTTTAACTGATTAGCACGCTTAATTACACTAATTTTTGCTTGTTGTTGCTCAAGCATTTGTTTTGTCTTTTCATCTTTCTTCTTTTGGCGATCAATTCGGCTGCTTTGAGTCTGGACACTTTTTTCTAAATGTTCAAGATTTTTAGCAAATTTAGTTTTATGTTCTTGAAACAGGTTTTCTAATTTTTCATTATATCTATTTTCTGTTTCTTGGTGCATACTACGTAATTTACTATTACGTTTCTGAATTTCTCGTAATCTATATTTTTCCTTAAGCTCTTTTTCTTTAAGCTTTGTATCTTGCTCAACTTGATTGTTACGCTTTTCCACCAAGAGTTGTTGCTCCTTTTCAAACGCTTCTTTGCGGTGGCGCATTTCTTCATCAAGCTGGTTAGTAAAATCAGCAAGTCTACGAGCTTTCTCATCATCTAGCTCTTTATTCTTAGCTTCTATCTTCTGTTGAGCTTCTACTTGATTAGTTTTCTTTTCTTGACTAGCTGCTCCAGTAGTTTCAAATATTTCATTTTTAACTTGACCAGCAACAGTATCTTCGATCAGTGATTGATTAACTTCACTATAATTTTTTTCAAGATCACTAATCGCATCATTTTTTAGTCTAGCCGCTGCACTTTTATATTCTTCAGCTGCATTTTTTAAATGACACTTTTCAAGATCACGCTCTATCTCTGCATTAAGCGTACGTTGATAGCAATCTTGAGGATTATCAATATAACCTAGTCTTCTTTTAATCTCAGTTAAATTAAAAACTTGCTCAGAATTTTTATCCGACACTGCTTGGAAAATATTTTTTTCAGCAATAAAAGTAGAACGAGCTATTATTTCTTCCTCACTTGCTGGTTTTATTTTACTTTCATCATCAATTGTCTGGTGTTGGATATGTGGTAAAAAGTCATTAGGATTGGGAGCAACTTCTTCTTTTATTTTTGCTTTGTTCTCGCTCTTTTTATTAACTTCTTCTTTCTTTGTTATCGGTGCAGTAGTTTCCTCACTTTTACCATTTATTTTAGTTACCTTTGTTGGGGTAACACCCCTCACGGGGCGTTGATCATCTTTGATATTTTCATCTTTATCACTATTTTTTTCCTTTTCTGTATTGAATAAATAATCCATACTGGTTTCAAACGCTTCTTGATCATCATGTAAATCTTTTTCAAGTAAATTAGCTAGTCTAAGTGCCTCTTGCTCATTAGACTCTCCCTTATTATCGTTACATAAGCGATCAGCAATACTTCTTAGTCCTAAATTCTGATCTGATTTCTCAATATGTGCGTCTGATATGGTAAAAACATTTTCTTTATTTGAGTCTTCTGTATCGACTTCTATCCCTAAACTCACTTCTTCGTTATCTTTTAACTTACTAGCTAGTTTTTTAACCATTGCATCGGCAGTACTTACGTCAATTGCTCTACTGGTTTTTAAAACTCGGGTGCCAATCAGCATTTTGCGATAACTTCGTGGCACATTCACAAATTTAATTTTGCTCATTACCAAGCTCCCTCTTTATCATTACTTTTGATTAAGAAAAAATTCCCATTACCCACGGTACTAGAACTGTTGCAACCGCAATCAATACCACGCCGATAATTACATTACCAAGGTGTGCTTTTGCAAGTTGGGCTAAACGACCGCCACCCATAAAAAGCATACCGACAATAATTACTACAACGACTGCCAAAATTCCGCCAAGGGCTTTAAGACCAGGTTGTAAGTTGGTAAATACGTTGGATATTTTCCCAATAAAATCAGGTGCCCCTTTGGCTGCTGCTAAAAATAATTGATTATTTAAGTAATTCATGAGTTACCTCTTCTTCTTTTTTCTATATATTCTATTTATTATTTCTTACGTCTTCTTGTGGGCTTTAATTACCCTATTATGCGTAGTACATTTTGACCACCTGCTTAAACAAAAAAAGTAGCAAATAAGAAGTTTTTAACTACTAATTCGCTACTTACTATTACCTTTTGCCCACCACGTACCCGACCGAGGGAGTTAGTCACACTAAATCTTTATTCTTCCCTACTTACTTATTGCTAGAATCCGTCTTTATCGTTTTTAAACAACAAAAAAAGCCCAGTAATTCATATTTAACTATGATTACTAGGTATTCTTACTTATTTAATTTTAAACTACAAAATATCATGCGTTTCAGTAGCAACAAGTACAAGCACTAATTCTAATTAGGCATTTCAATCCACTTCTGAACGCTTGCCTGCGGACCTTTTGGCTCGACATAAACAATATTAGTCGGGTGGTCTTTGCCGTTAATGATCCAAATTGCCTTGTTTGGTACTCGGATAACACCGCTGTTTTTATCTAGGTACTTCATCAAGTCTGGCGTATTCTTAACACTAGCAGTAATTAACATTCTTAAGTGCTTACCATGCCACTTCTGCGGTTCATTTGCGACCCAGTCAGCGGTATTATTGTCTGTTGTCAATTTTCCAGCAGAAGTTACATCTTTATTATTATCATCAAGATCATAGACTTTGACTTCTTTGAGGTCTAATACGTCCTCTAACGTATCTTTTAATTCTAGCGTCTTACTGTCCTCGCCGTCTGGAGCAGCAACGTCTACCGTATACTTGTAAGGAGCATTGTAATCGACTTGGATAGAGTCTCCTTTGCCGTTACCGTCAGTAGAAACCGCCTTGGTTTGGGAAGTCTGCGTAAACGGTATGTTAGTAGTTGTCTTATTGCTATCGGCAGAACCATTACTTGTAGTTACTTTGGCTTCGTTATAGATAACGGCTTGGTCACTATGCTTCGAATCTTTATGATCAGCAAGACTGACGCCTGACTTAACCGTGCCATCAAATGTAATCTTATACGTTTCACGGTAAAAGTCATCTCCGGCTAAATAATCGCCTTTAGCTATAACTGATAGTTTATTATTAGAATCATTATTAACCGTAAACATGTAAGTTACATCTTGATTTTCAGCATTATAAACGTGGACATTGGAAATATCTAAATCATTATCAAGATTATCAGTAATCATATATTGATCGTATTTAAACTCTGGTCTTACCTCAGGTACGTAATGCGTAATTTGATAATGATATGTTTCATAGCGATTTTTCAAAATATCATGATCAACTGACTTATCAGTCCCAATTTCACTCGGAGTATTAGTTCCTTCGTCCGAATCAGATACAAATTTGGTCGGCTGCATTGGTTTATCTGGTGCAATATGCTTAGTACCATATTGCAAGTATGCGTGATTAAACAAGGTGGCATCGATTGAACTACTTATATCGGTAATTGGATATTCTTTATCGGCATCGGGATCAAACCTGCCCACCATGTTCCAATAACTGGGATCAGCTTCAAGATCGTCTTGATCTTTAATCGCATTTTCACCCGTATTCTCGCCAAAAACCCAATCTATAATAAAACTAGAAGAATTAGAATATGTTGCTGTGAAACCTCCCTTTTTATCCCTAGACCTTAAAGTTCCAGAATTATGTCCATCATCTTCCACCTTAGTATTATGCTGATGTGCGTCAGAATAAATATAATTTTTACCGCCCATCTTTTTATAACTTAACCAAGTATTACCATTATTATCATGATCTCCATATAATATTTGGTCGACATTAGAAAATGTTGTTGGCTCAATACCAACCCACTGATCGCCGTCAATGTCATCAAAAGTCCACGCAGCGGTCATCTTAATTGGTTTATGCGTATCGTGATCTAAATAGTCTAGCCGATACTTAACAGCGCCGTAACCTGGAGTAAACATTTCAAAATCATCTTTTCCAAGTGCTAAATACGCATTTTTAATCGGTACACGAGTGTCCGCCTTACCATTATGATTGGTATCTCTCCATTCATAATTCTGTACCTTCCAATCCATCATGGTGATTTTTACGTCAACTGTGTGACCTTGATAAATTCCAACATTAGAGTAATAGACTCCTACTTTCCCCTTCCATTTATCATTATTCCCTTCATCATCACTCATTTTAAATGCAAACCAGTGTTTAGTTTGTCCTTCTGTGTGACTAACAGATGTACACCAATCTTCATTATTGCCACCAAAGGGTGTTACTTTAGTTATCCCTTGCTTAACCTTGGCGGTAAAAGCATACTGACCAGACAATTTATTCTGATCTGCATTCGTTCCTTTTGGTAAATCAGTCATTTGCGCATTATCTGCATGTACCACATTACCACTAAAATTTAGTCCTGCAGAAACTGCGAGTAATGTTACTAAAGACCCACCAAGCGTTTTAATATAACGCTTAGTTTTAGGCTTTAAATTTAAATTCATTTACTTTTCCTTTCCAATACAAAAAAACGTCACTAAATATTAGTAACGTTTTTTACTATTCAATTAATTTTTTAGTTTGCATTATAAAAGCTGAGCCATTTGGCACTATTACCTGAAACTTCTATAAAAGCAATTCCAACATAAGAATAATTACCACCCCAGTGCGAAACCAGACCTAAGCCAGCAAAGGCTGCTTTGTCATTGTGTCCCAAAATCATTTTATTATAATATTTATCAGCTTTACAGCTATTAAAAATTTGGGTCGCAACGTGTTCTGGGTTCCGATCTTTGAAATTAAATTCTTTGGGTGTAATTTCTCCTACAATGCGACGCCCGTAATAATTATCTTCAATCCAAGTATCTGTCATATCCATACCATTAGCATTCATGGTTGGTAGATACGGTGCTAAAGTAATCTTAGTTGCTCCTGCTAAATCTTGCTCGTAATCCCACATTTTATCTGAGGAGGCACAAATTTTACTAATTAAAGAATCTAATTCAACATTAGTTTTATATGCAGGTAAGCCCTGTTCTACTCTATAATTTTGAATATCTTGCCACAAATAATTCTTTATCTGCGCTAATTCACTATCACTGAAATAAATAATTTGATCATAATCAGGTTCAGTTGCGTATCGATGCAATATGTGTTGCCACTCTTTATCAGTCGGCTTATCTGGTGCCTCGGGTTCTCCAAAATGATTTGGAACACTATTATCTATCCCTTTTTCAGTATCACTAGCTAAAATATAGCTGTTGTCGCCGATTTTATAATACTTAGCCCCGTTAATTACCTTACTTCCAGTCACTGTCCTAAAAGTGCCTTTATTCGCTGTAAACGCCGTTTTCTTGCCGTTACTGTCATAGATTCTAGCAGGATTAATTATCGTTACTTTAAAGTCATCAGTTGTTGAAGAAGTAGCCGAAGTATTTGTATTATCTGGTTTAATAGGCGTTGGATTACTTTCTTCTACAATAAAACTTGCTGTATTTACTTTAATATAGCGCCCGTGACTTAGTTTATAGTATTTCTTACCACGAATAGTCTTCTTGCCATAAGCAGGATAAACATGACCCTTTTTCAAGGTTTTCTTTGTCTTACGCTTGCCACGGCTTGAGTAAACTACTGCATTCTTTGTAAGCTTTACCTTAAAAGCCTTAGCTTTTTTAGCTGCCTGCACTGTCTGCGGTGCATCTGCACCTTGAACATGACCAATTCCAACTGCGCCTACACTTAACAATGCTGCCGAAGCTAAACTAATTAATACTCTCTTCTTCATAACTCTTACCTCTCTTCTTAAGAACTCTAATCTGCATATTCAAAAGCCAATTTTGGATTATCGTTAAATATATCCATCAGCTTAGACACGGCACCCCTTGGAGTATTTCTTCCTGTTTCCCATGACGTTACTGTTTTGGGTGAAACAGCCATTACTTTAGCAAATTCAACCTGCGTTAAATTTAGCTTCTTACGTAGCTGTTTAATAGCCGTAGCGTCATATTTAGGAGATAGGTCGATCGTTTCAACTTGAGTTTCAAAGCCTGGATCATGTCCGTCTAAAAGTTGGTTTAATTCATCTAAACCTTTTAATAGTCTTGATTCTGTCATCACTATTTCCTCCTTAATCGCTTAACAGTCGCTTTTAAAGCATTACGTTCTGCTTTAGAAAGATTTGACTTTTCACTTTTAGCATAAATTGCTACAAAGTAAAGATTATCATGAGTTATAGCAATATAGATTGTTCGATAACTTCCGCTTTTGCCCTGATTATCTTTTTTAGACGCAAATCTAAATTTATATGCACCACCAGTTCCTTCAAGTATTGAGCCAGGAAGTTTTTTACCATGATTATTAATTGGCAAATGTATTACATAGTCCTTAATTTGATTCTGTAAGTTTTTTTTGTCCGCTTGGGTAAGTCCGTACTTTTCCCAATATTCATTAAAAATAGGCGCATATTTAAATTTTATATCTATTCTTTTCATGCTATTCCTTCTACTACTAATAATTATAGTCTATTAAATAGTAGTATGCAAGTAATCAAGTTAGAAAAGTGTATATAAATTACTTCTTAAAAATCTTTTTTACTTTAGATTTAAACACTTTATTATTATTATATAAGTAAAAGCTAATACCAACTATGCCAGCTACTAACATACCGACAATCCAGCCTACATTCTTTAAAATAAAGTGACCTGTCTTAGGTAGTAATCCATTCTTACCTGTTACTGGATTGTTAGTGCCGTCGCCATGTAATGGGCTTTTCGGATTATTTGGATTATCTGGACTATTTGGATTATTCGGGTTATTTGGACTAGCTGGATTTCTTGGATCATCTTTTGGATTATTCGGACCATTTAATTTAGTATGAACAACATTAGTTGGCGTATCTTTACCGTTAATTTGCAAGTGTCCTACATTAGGAATTTGCTTATCTGTATAAGAACTAAGATCAGCGTTAAGCTTCACATTGGCTGCAACTGCTGCATACAATTTCTTACCACTATACTTGGTGGGGTCTTTAGCTGTCCATGTCCAGCTTTCATCTTCATTACTGGTTGTGAGGGCACCGTCATTAGTAATGTTATTACCGTCAGAATCAAGAATTACCACATTCTTTAAGTCTAGAACATTTTCTAGATCGTCACTTAGAACTAATGACTTTATATCAGCGTTATTGCCAATATCAAAAGTTAGGAGATAGTCAACTGCGTCTCCCCTAGCAGCTTCATTATTACCAACTGTAGTTGCATTGATAACCGATTTCAAATCATCAGCGCTAGTTGGAGCAGTTGTTGTTACGCTAGTATCCTTTTGATCATTAATGTTAACCTTTTCTTCTGATTTATATGGTTTAGATAGTGTAGCTAAAGCATCGTTAAATTCTTTATCGCTTACGCTAGAGTTAGCTTTACGGTATGAGCCGTCTGGATTTTGTACTACTAATTTCTTAGCAGCGTTAATTGCCGCATTGTGGGCATTAATATCCATTGCTTGGTTAACCTTATCTCCGCTACTCTGACTGGCTGAGGTTTCTGATTTATTGCCAAAGAATTTTGTCCAATTAGAAGGATCACGGACAATCCCCTTTTTAGCTGTTGGCTCTTCGGTTTTAGGAGTAACAACTGGTGTATTTGACGCTGTATCTTCGCCTGAATCTAGCATATGAGCCGTGTTAGGAATTTCAATCACATTATTCTTAATATACTTTTGCAAATTGGCGTCATTCTTAACTTTTGCCGTTACAACTACAGTATAAGTTTTACCGCCCATTGTCTTTACAACATCATCTTTTGGCTGCCAAATAAAACTTTCCTTGGAATTATCAAGTTTTAAACTACCCTCTGAATCAGTAACATCTTTACCGTCTGGATTTTGTACTACAACCTTTACAAGATCAAGTACATCTTCTAAATCATCGCTAAACTGGACATCTTTCAAAGTCATACCTTGCTTTGGCGTATATTGGATCTTATAGCTATAATCTTTACCAATCTCGACATTATCTTTATCTTCATGATAACTGCCAGACAATCCGTCCACGGCTTTTACTACTTTATTTTTGCCAACAGGAGGCGGCGTAACAATATTGACTTCATTAGACGGCGTATCTTCATTGTTATACTTCATTTTGGCAATATTAGGAATTTGATAGTCCTTTGAAGCTTTGTCAAGATACTTAGATAGATCAACATTCGGTTTAATATTAGCTGTTACATCAACAGTATATGAATGATCTTGCATCTTTACCAAATAATCTTTGGTTGGTTGCCAAACAAAACTCTCCTTATCGCCATCAATCTTTAAATCGCCATCACTTTTAGTTATATCATTGCCCTTGTCATCAGTTACCTTGACTTCTTTGAGGTCTAATACGTCCTCTAGGTCGTCCATAAATTGAAGATTGGTAATATCCTTACCGTTCTTAGGAACCGTGTAAGTGACCCTATAATGGACTGTATCGCCAATATCATACTTGGCTGTATCGACAAATTTACCATTCTTATCTTCAACCTGTTTTAAAACAGTTGGTTTCTTATCATTAGGAGTATGTACTTCAACTTTATTAGACGGTATATCCTTATCATTAATCAGCATATTAGCTACATTGGGGATATTATACTGATTGGTATTCTTATCTAGATACTTAGATAAATCGGCATTTTCATCAAGTTTTACTACAATCCGCATTTTCATTTTTCTAGCAAACCATTTATCAGCTGTACCTGCTTTTGCCTGCCAGCTTATTTTATTGGTTGCTTTATCAAAATCTAGTGTCCCCTGATCAGTTACATCATTACCTTTATCATCATAGATAGTTGCTTTACTATAGATGTAGCAGGGCTCCAATTTATCAAATAATTCTAGTTTCTCAATTTTAGAATCTGCCGATACTTGATAATCAGCATCAAAACTTATATCTTTTCCTTTTTCAAAGATACCATCAGTGCCCAATTTGACTTGTTCTGCCGCCATAGTTTTATTAGGCACTGTTAAAGTATTTTGACTTTGACTATAGATTCCAGCGCCAGCGCCAGTAATTGATAACCCGACCCCCAAACCAACAGCCAATTTTTTTAATTGCTTTTTACTTAAGCGTCTCATTAACTTTCCTTTCTCAAACAAAAAAAGCACCGTTACTAAAAAGTAACGGTGCCGTTAACTATTATTTTTATTTTTAAAAATTAAGCTAAATTATTCTATATAATCAACTCCTTTCAGATTTTATTTTGCTCCATGTAGTAAAAAATATGCTATTCCCCCTACGCCTATAACAAACACAACTACATAATTATTAATCGAAAAATAAAGTAAAAACAGATTAAAGAAAATTAACCCAGCATCTATAATTATCCATTTTCTTGAATATTCAGAAATAAACATAGACAAAACGCCCCATAAAATTACTATAAAAATAAAAATGAACGTTAGAAGTGCCCAGAAAAAAATAGATCCGTGTTCCATAACTATGTTAGCTTTATCAACTGCTGATAAAGAATTGAGATTATTTCCATACTGTAAGCGTAATGAATCTAAAAACCTTCTCAATTCCCAAAATTCGGAAAAGTTAGTTATGCTTACGAAAAACAACACCCAGAAAGTTACTGCTTTATTCTTAATTAATTCTTTAATCATAATTCAATGGTTTCCTATCCGTTAATTATGTAGCTAATAATTACTGCTAATATACCCCAAACAAAAGTTAATTTGGCTAAAATTGTTGTTTGTTCAGCAATTACCCAATGATAGAGCCTATTAATTAACCATAAACTGGTAAAATATAGCCATGCTATACTATTAACTAATATTGCCACATTTATTTCTGCTGGCATAATTAATAACCACGAAAATATGATGGAAAAAAAAGTCCAAATTATATAGAATGCACTATTCTTAACTCTTGTTAAAGATATGACACTAAATAGAAATATGAAAAGCGAGCCAAAAAGATTTAACATTGTACTATGTAATAAATCTATTGTATTAGCTTTTATAATTAACTTAGCTAATTCTCTCAACCAGTTTACTTTAGCCAGTAAATACAAGAGACCACCTGTATGGTTGCTGCAAGCCAATATCAACAAACTTGATGATATTAGCCCAAGTGCTAACGCTAGAAAAAGTATGGGGAAATTAATTTGATTTGAAAAACAAATCATAATCTGCTTTTTTATT
The DNA here is from genome assembly GCF_003692985.1 of Lactobacillus sp. ESL0237. Taxonomy (NCBI): domain Bacteria; kingdom Bacillati; phylum Bacillota; class Bacilli; order Lactobacillales; family Lactobacillaceae; genus Lactobacillus; species Lactobacillus sp. ESL0237. The sequence goes on from NZ_REHE01000012.1 coordinate 36,682, forward strand.
TTTGTTAAATACTTTTGCATTACTATATCCTTCATATTTTGGCATTACCGATTAACCCATGATAAAGCCTATTAATTAACCACAAACCTGAAAAATATAGCCAGGTTGTGACAGAAATTAAAAACACTAAGTTTAATGATTGATCTAAAAGCAATCTTGGTATTAATAAAAATACGTTTATTAATGACCAAATAGTATATAAATTTAAGCCTTTTTTACTTGCCAAAAAGCAAGCTAGAAATATTAACCAATATATTCCCACAGTTATTAATGAAATACTGCTTACCTTATCCGCTAACTTAGCTTGAACAATGAGATTAGCAAATGATTTTGCCCCTTTTAGGCTAGATAGAAAATACCATATTTTTTCAGTTTTTCCACTAGTAACCAGTATTATTTGACCAGCCTGTATCAATCCTAAACCAATAGATATAAATAAAAGTTTTATATCTATTTGTCGTTTTAAAAATTTTTTGATGGAAACACTTTTATGTTCTTTTTTATTCATAGTTCACTTGTTTCTTCTCAAACTTTTTAAACTTATTGATCAAGATCAAACTTACTTTTAGTATAGCGCACTTATTACTAATCATAATATCCGCTATTCCAAGTAAGTACAAAGAAAATCTTTATTTTTACCTGTGTTCTCAAATATTATTTGACCAAGTTTTTCTAGTTTTATCTTATTTTCTTTCGTCACACACTTTCCTTTGAGTAAAAAAAGAAGTTACATAAGTGTAACTTCTTTAGCCTTCAAATCTCTAATCTGTTTAATCATCTCAAGTTTAGCTTTAAAGTCTAATCTCATATGTATATTAATTTTGAGGTAAGGTCACTTCTAACGAAACATCGCCAGCCATAATTCGATGTGCATAAGCTATTCCTAGCGCTCCAATAAAATCATCATTGCTGATTTTATTATTGCTATAAATATCAGGATATAAGTCTTTGATCCAATTCATCATTTTTTGATAACCATTAGCATCTATCTCCATTGTAATAGTTGTTAATGCTGATCCTGTATTAGTAGCTAACCATGATGGTAGCCTTACACGTCCCCACTTTTGACGTTCCTTAGAATCTGCTTTTTTTAAAATCATTTCCTTTTTTAATTCACGAAAAGCATATTTTACTATTGTTTTCATTGTGCTTGGCGGTGCTACAGTTGCTTTCATTTTTTTTGCCAAGCTCTGGGTAAAGCTCTCTAACATATCATTAACTTTGTTATATTCAGTTTGTGGTACTCTGATTATTAGCCGTTTTCTCATTCTAATTCCCCTTGCTGTTTAATTCCCTATTTTTTATCAAATACAAATTTAGAACCCAATTTTCCACCTTTAATTGACTGAATTAATAAAAATGCTTGGTAGCTCATAAATGTTTGACGAATGTTACCATCACATTTAGCAATTTCTGGATATAATTCTTGCTCATTATTTAATAAATTAGTAAAAGTCTTGATTGGTACATTTGCTACAAGCGCATAATTATTACTTTTAATCTTATTAAGTTCATATTGTACTTCCCAAAAATCTGCAACTACTTTTTTGAAATCAAAAGTATCTCTACAATTCGCTTCTTCCTTCAATTCCTCATTGGCAAAGAAAAAAATCATTGTAGCAATAAAATCTTGCTCATCTTCTTTTGATATTTCAAAATTTGTGCGACAAAATTTCTCAATTACTTCATATTCTTGTTTCAAAATATGGAACTTAACTTTTAACCAATTGGTATTTTTGATCTTTTCTTGCACCCTTCGAGCCCTCTTTAAATAATTAAAAAAGGAGGTTACTTCGCATAACCTCCTTATTCTTTTCTTGGTAATTTCTCGTAATATTCATTATCTTTCAATTTGTATTCTGGTGGCACATGACCTATATAGGTCACTCTTCCATCTTTTTCTTTTTTTAAAACTGCTCTTGCCATATTATCCCTCTTTATTAAATCAATATTTGAATATCGTCTTTATATTTTTTGAAGCACTATGCAAGCTTTGCGAACCTGTTAAATGTCCTCTGATAAATAATCGTCCTTGACCCGTCCAATCACATGTAAACATTGATATAACAGGCTTTTTCTGGAATTTTTTACGATTAAATGTAAGACGAAGATTATAAGCATTGATAAAATAAGCCTGATCAACTTGATAGTAATAAACATTTTTAAAGTCTGTTAGAAAAATAAGAGTACCTTTAGCTAATTGACCATTAACTTTTGCCGTATAAAGCGGGCTAAAATAGCTTGTGCCATCGTCCATATTGTGACCTGCAAGTGGATAATTGTTCTTCCCCATTTTTTGATCAGCCCTAAACGTACCAGCGCCTAGTGCCAATTCATCATTACCAACGCCTTTAAAGATGTTGAGTAAAACATGCTTTTCTGGGATAGCAATTTGACCAACGGCTCGGTAATCACGCCGACAACGCCAAGCATGTAGCAAAGAGTTAGGAGAAATAGGCTTGACCTGTTTCAAATTATAGTTAGGTTTATGCTTTTGCTTATTGTGTCTAGCTTGTTTTAGATACGTTTCAGCATTTGAAACAGAGTAAGCCGCCTTACCTTGAAATTGATCGAAATTAAGCGCAACAGTGGCTGCTCCTAATAGCAGAATTATAATTATGATTCCTGCAATATTTCTCCATCTTTTCATGTTTTTTCTTTCTTGATCTTCTTATTCAAAATGAATATGCTCAACTTTCATACGTTTATATGCTTCTTTTTCTAGTTTTTCGTATGCTAACTCTATTATTTGCTTATAAATCTTTGACTTTTTATTTGTAATAGCTGTCTTAAAGCTGTCCCAAATAATGCTTTCTTGCCATTCTTCATAACTTATATGCTTTGTCTGTTCCAAATACGCCTTTACAATCGGATCGATTGTTTTGGTGCTTCTTTTAGTTGGCAATGTAATCTCATCCTTTCTTTTTGGATTAATTAGACAAATTGGGCATAGTCTGCCCTTTTATATATTTTTATGGCTTAATATTATTTTTGTTATTGTAAGCATCAACCGAATTGGATTTCTCTGACTTATAGTCAAAATTAAGTGTTATTTCAAAGGCTCTCATTCACATGTTAATTGCCCAATTATTGGACAAAAAGGCGCACCTTTGACTTTCCACTTAGCGTCTAGCTAATCACTGATCTATTAATTATTTGAGCGTGTTTAAATGTGAGGTTAGTTATGCTAATCGTTTTAATAGATGACGGTACTTTAAGGATTCCTAAGTGTTATTAACACCGTCCCTCCCAAAAGTCCTTTACAGCAGCGACATTATAGTTTACAAGGCATTTCCTCCTAGAAAATTCTTTTTAAATCAAATTTTCTATAACTCTTAACAGCTACATTTCAGATATATTTAACGTTGCCTATGGTTATTAAGCGTAGGCTTTTGTGCTTCTTCGTCCTGGAAGCAAAGCGAGGACAGTTTTGGAGCAACTGACAACCGCCGTTCAGCAGATCATAATTGTTTAACGATCAAGACAATTATTTCTTATCACTCCGGCTAATTCGTAGCGTTCCTGTTCTTTCCAGTGGTTTCCAATGTTTTACCACGCCTTAGGTTTATCCGCTTGGCAAGGTGCAGTGTTGCAGCGACAATCGTTCTTTTGACATTTTGGCAATTCAATGTTGTGCCAGTTATCAAAATACTAATTGACCTTGTTTTCCAAGTTTCAGCACAAATAATCAGGTTACTAAATGTGCCACCAGTAATATCGAATTTTCAATGTACAACGAGCAAAAAAATTACTCTAAAGAAGTAAAGGGCGTTGCGTCCCATCTGCTTTGCTGCAGTTGTCTGTGCAATACTTCTAAAATTATAATCGATTTTTATTGCGTAAATATGATCGTAATTCTTGCTTAATATTCGGGGTATCTTCATCTGTCATCTTTTCAACAATTGTTTGATAATCGCCTAAAGCAGCTTCAACTTCTTTTTGTTCTGTTCTTAATCTTGCCAATTGACGTTGTACCTGCTTTAGCTTTCGGCGATTTCGATGTGTTGTAGGTTGAATTTCTAATTTTTCTTGCTGGTTTTGCACTTTTCTTATTTGTCCACTAATACCATTTATTTTAGTTTGATATTGTTTTTCTACTTTTTGCGGTGTCGCAATTGTTTTTTTGATTAATTCAGCTGTCTTTGTATAATCTCTTATTTTCATTAGTAAATAAGCACCAAACATACACCCAATAAATATTTCCATACTGTTCACTTTTACACCTAATCCCTATAACCCTTTGTACACAGACAATAAAAAAGCGATCACTGCTATAAATACAATTGTTAAAAGTATTGACGTAATGATTAAGCCATTATTAACGAAATTATCTAAAGCTTGATTTAGTTGCCACCAGAAACCGAAAATTTTGCCGCTATTAGCCATTTTGGCAACAAAGATAATGAATATCATAAAAAGCAGCCATAATGCTAAGCATAACTTTACGTGTAGCATTGCAAAGGTACAAAGTTTATCAAGTAATTCAAAAACAAAATTGAATATTAGATTGATAAATTTCATTTCATGGTTCCTTCTTAAACCTGCGACACCAGACTAACGATTCTCTTTTCTTGGAATATACATTTTTGCGATAACACACGGGATTACCTTGTAAATCATAGCCTGCTTGCATATTTTGATAAACAAAATTAAGAGGTTGCACTATTCCAATATATTTGTGTCGCTCTGAGACAACAATTTCTTGGTTTTCTTCAATTTGATAAAAATTGCCGTCTTGACCATTAATCCAGATTTTGCCAAACATTTTTACCTTAACAATTTTTTCAAAAAGTTGGTTAATTGAAATTTTTTTAACATAACGTCTTCTTTTTTGTGTAGTTCCGCTTTTTCTCATGATTTGTTGACCATTTTACTCATTTCGCCAACTAATTTTATTTCTAGGTTTATTTTTTTAACCATAAAATTTCCCTCTAACAACTATTGTCACTTGATAAATTACATTTCCTAGACCGCCATAACTTAAGAGTTGTGGCGGTAAAAAATTGATGTTATAATATGATTAGTTACTAACATAGCACAGCTTACCGCCAAGAA
>NZ_REHE01000013.1:0-9691 GCF_003692985.1 Lactobacillus sp. ESL0237
CTGTCACTTCTACTTGTGGCTTTTCTCCGTACCATTTTTCAACGGTCAAATCGACTACTTGCTTATCGTCTCTATATAGCCCTTCGCTTAGGCACACAGCCTTGTGCAATGCGTGATTAACTTTCATTTTAGGATTTAACCCATCTAGCACAATCTTCGCTATATTGTCGCTATCAGGCTTTTTAGTTGGTCTCTCTTCTCCGCTTAAGCACCTTGCCCTGCGCTTTTTTGAATAAGAAGTCGGTATTCCAAAATACACTTTGATTGAAATAGCCATATCCTGCGATATTGGCTTATTTATGTTGTATTTTTGCCTAGCGATCTGAGCACTGTACCTGACTTGATTTTCATAATCGTGAGTATCATCTGGAGTGTAGGTAATTACGTGGCCACCTCGCCTAGAAAATCGTGGTCTTGCTTTACTTTTAGGTTCCCCAGGGACGATAAACTTCAAGCAACGCTCCATACTCTCCTCCTACTAAAACGGTAAATCATCATCCGTTATATCAATCGTGTCGCTTGAACCACTAAATGGGTCTTGCGGAGAACTATTATTGCTGTTACCTGTATTGCCACCACTGCTACTATAACCGCCGTCATTCCCCGTATTTGCGCTATTCTGCCTATCCTTTTTCGACTCCAACAATGAAAAGCTATCAACGACTACTTCAGTAACATAAACCTTTTGCCCGTTTTGGCCATCGTATGATCTAGTTTGAATTCGGCCATCAATACCAACAAGTGACCCTTTTGACGTAAAGTTGCAGAAATTCTCTGCGGCCTTGCGCCAAATGACACAACTGATAAAGTCAGCTTCTCTTTCACCTTGAGCGTTAGTATACTGCCGATTAACAGCAAGCGTAAATGTGGCTACTGACAGCCCACTCTGCGTTGTTTTTAATTCGGGGTCACGTGTTAAGCGACCAGTTAATACCGTTCTATTAATCATTTTTGCTCTCCTTTTTTCTATAAGAATAGTAAGCAACTTTTCTATAAGAATAGTAAGCAACGGCTATGTTTTCGATAAAGAAAAAAGTTGAACAGAGTGTGGCAAACAACGCTATTTTGCTTTGCCATATGAAATAAGCAATTACAGCAATCACTAAAAATACGCCCCAAGCTTTCGTATTAATTGCTCGTTGTTCAAATTGGTTTTTCCAATCATTATTTTCCATTTTTATTACCTCGCTTGTTCCTTAATTGTCTTATTAACAAAGTCGTACGTTTCTTGGTCAACCCCTGCTTCAGCATATGAGCCATTGTCAGCAATGAAGAATGACACCACTAACTTGCCTTCTTTTTCATCAGCACTGAAGAAGTAATCTAGTGGTATTGCCCACCACTTGTTAATGGTCCAGTCTTTAAAAACTAACATGTCATTTACTACTTCCATTGGTTACCTCAATTTGTCATTAATTAAAAATTTGATTGCTTCAACCTGTTCGGCTGTAAAAACTGTATGTCCATAAGTAGCATCTTCCCAAACCAATTTTCCGTTTTTATCTATCTTAAACGTACCAATCTTATCGGATTGTGGCGTTTTTTTATTTTCCATCATTGTTATCTCCTTTGATAAACACTGACCACCTTGTGCTACCTCTACGGTCGCCCAAAATTGGCTTCCGTCCAATAGCTTTGAATACTTGGCTAAATTCAATTTGATTGTTTGACCATTTAAACAGCAATGTTCCTGTTGGTTTCAAAACACGCATACATTCATCAAAGCCTTGCTTGATGTATTCTTGCCAATCTTCTTCAGGTAAAACGCCATATTTCAGCCGTAACCAACTATATTCTCCCGCTTGCTTTAAATGCGGAGGGTCAAAAATCACTAAGTCAAATGTTTCATCTTCAAAAGTCATTTCCCTAAAGTCGCCCACTATATCAGGACTAATAATCACAGAGCGGATATAATCACGATCTTTTACTTCATTTGTTTCACTCCGACTATCCATATATATTGTATGTGGTTCGCTTTTGTCGTACCAAAACATCTTGGAACCACAACATGCATCTAAAATCTTCAAGCTAGATCCAACTCCTTAATGCCAACTCCACCTCTGTATAACTTTAGGTAGCATTTTTTAGTCATGTTTACCCGCCTTTGCTTTTAAGCAGTCCACGCACCAGTCATAGTCCTCTTTGCTGACCTCATACGTGCCCATAGAATTAAAGCGTATGTGATATTTTAGCTTATACTCAGGTTCTTCGCTGGAACCAACATTATATAAATGAGCGTCTGCTAGATAGAGATAATCTAGTAGTACCTCATGTTCCCTATTATCTATAAAGTCAGTAAATCTGATTACTGTTTTAGTTATTTCTTTCATTTTTAACTCCCCTCATATCTGCAAATTTTTCGTTTTCATCCAACGGATAGCTGTCGGGCACGTGCCCTAAGAACACGTACTTGCCATCTTTGTTTTTGCGATATAATTTTTTGACGTGTGTCATTGTCAATCCTCCATATACTTCTTTTCAAAATCCACAAAAAATTGATGTGCCTTTTGTAGTTCTTCTTGTTCTTTTCTTTGAAAAGCGCCAATACCATGTTCACAGTCGTATTCATACTGCTGGTCTGCTCGCTCATGCCATATCTTTGAGTAGATACTGTCCCAGTCAGAAGTCTGCTTATATTCGTGAACGCTTGTCGGCAATTTTTGTAAAATCAATGACACGGCTCTTATCTCCTTCCTGCATACGACTAACTAGTCTGGCATGATATGTCCGATAGAGTTCATCCTTACTTAGATTGGTGGTCGTAATAATTTTTTGATTACTTTCATAAATATCGAAAATAGTATCTTGCACAAAACTAGTAGCTTCACTATTGGCACTCTCAGCGCCCAAATCATCTAAAACTACTAAATCGGCTGCTTTAACTACATCAGTCACATGCTTAGGTGACCAGATGCAGGTCTTATCGCTAAACCAATTTTTCATCTCCCGAATCAATTTGTTGACGCTTAGAAATAGACACTTCTGCATTGGCTCTGCGTTGTCATTAACGGCGTTTAAAATAGCCATAGCTAAATGAGTCTTTCCAGCTCCAGCATTGCCATAAAACAAGCTATTCCCCTTTTTGTCAGGATATTTAAGATATGCTCCTGCAATTAGTCGAGCACTCTGCTTTGCTACTGCCTCGGTAGAATTGTTTTGTGCTTTAAAATCATCAAAAGTGCAACTGAATACATCTCTTCTGTCTACTAGAGACGCCCTCTTTAAAAATCCCCTGTTTTGCTGTATCCGCAAGTTCTCGTGCATCCGCCTATCCTGTTCTTGGATTTGCTCATGCTGGCAAACTTCACAGAATGGTGTTACTTTGTCAATTCCGCTTAGATAGACTAAGTGGCTTTCGGGATGCTTAGGGCACGTCTTATCCGACTTACGGAGGCGATGCTCAATCATCCTGATAGTTTCCTGTGTAATTCCTGTCATTTTATCCTCCTAGAATGGTAATTCATCCTCATTAACGCCCTCAATCTCACCGTTAGTAAATGCATCAGCATCAAAATCAGCGTGTTGGGGCACATTGGGTGCTTTTTCGTTGAGATACCCTTCAAACTTAGTCCCAAACAATGTTTCTGGACGTAGATACTTAGCCATTTTCTTATCTCCACGCCACTGCGCACATTTGGTATCAATTACTTTCTTAAAATCTAGGATATTAAAGCCGTCATTCACTCTTGCTTTAATTAGTCGCTGTGTAGCCTTAGACGTAGATTTGTACTTAGTGACTGCCTTTTCGTTAAGATAGTCAATCACTTCTTTGTAGATAGCTGGTTCTGCCTTGGCGGAACTATATATATCTTTATCTGTAGTAGTCTCTGTGTAGTCTCTGGTATAGGTTGTATCATTTTGATACTCTCCATTGTCTCTTTTTGATACTCTCGTAGTATCATTTTGATACGATGCATGGCTCACAAGTTCATTCAACTTATCTTCGTCAATCGAATACCACTTTGTCTTATCAAAACCTGCCTTATTAAAGTTTCCAGTTATGATGAGCCCTTTCTTTTCTAGCTTAGTAAATATTCGTTTAACTGTTGGTAATGATAGCCATGGAAAGTTATCTTTTTGCCAATTTTCAAATGTGTTGTAAATCCACATCCTGCCATCAATTTTTTTAGCTATGTTTGAATGCAGCCAATAATTTAACTGTTGTAAAACAATCGCTTCTCTATCACCATTTGCCCCTAGTGCAACTGCGAGGTCAGTATCAATGACAATTGGATGTTTGCTGTATAACCATTTTGCTTTCATTTGATTACTCCCCTACCTGTTGCGTGTCTAACCAACTCTTATATAGCTTCCTAGCGTAAATTTGCTTATAAGCTTCGTGACTTTCGCCACCTAAACTTTTAATCGTTGCTGCACTATCGGGGTTACCATTAATAGCTTCTGCTACCACTTGAACTAGTTTGACAGTGCCCTTTTTGTCAGTAATTTCATAATCCAATAATTGTTGGTCAGTAAATTTTGGCTTGGCTGACGATTGCCTTACTGGTCGCGGCTTAGATACTTGACCGTTACTCTTCTCTTCTGGTAAATCTTCGCCAGCATAGACGCTTAAGCCTAAGCCAGCAATTGCTAAAGCCTTTACTAAAGCTCGTTGCTGGGTCTTATTAATTTCAAAATAGGTTGCTTGGGATAAAGCTTTGTTGCGGTAATCCATGACAAACAGCTTTGAGCTGTACTCTTGTCCCTCAATGGTCACAACTGCTTCAACTTCATATCCGGCAGCCGTTTGTCGATAGTCAACATCTCTGCCAGTAGCTACCCAGCCCTCTTTAGTTAGAATGTATTCAGGAAATTCTGTGATTTTGTAGTTTGCGTCTGGGTATGCTCGCTTAACTAATTTCCATGCATTCGCCCAACTGAGATAATCTAGTCTGCCCTTTTTGTCTAAGTAGGGCTTAACATCAATTTCCGATAAGGTATCAAAGACACTCTTTTTACTTTCAGTCATCATGCACCCCTCCTTAACTAATTACTGTTCTGCGGTTAGGCTCTAGATGTGCCCCTGGTACTTCCACGCCATCTTTTAAATCTTTATATATTTGATTTGTGTTAACTTTAGTAGATTCAGTTACTTTAGTAATTTTGTATTTATCTGGCAGTTTTTTCTCATCTGAAATAATGGTTTTTTGTCTTGCACCTCGTGTCTTTAAAAGATAGTGTTTCGTTTGAAGTTGCTTAATATGGGCATTGTCTATAACGTCGGTCATATATTTTTGTAGATTGTCTTTCTGCTTTTCTAAATGACTTTTTTGTTCTGATAGTTCTTTAATCTTTTTAACAAGGAAAGCAATATTAGCTATATCCCGTTCAATCAATCCAGCTAAACCGTCAAGCTTTTCATCTCTAGTTAATTCCAGTAAATCAAGCGTATCTTTAAGTGTCTGTGGGTCAATGTCGTCACGGTCTGCAATTTGCTTAATTGCATCATTAATTTCAAATAAATTCATAATTCAGTACCTCACTCAAACAAGTCGCTAAGTTTTACGCCGTTGTAGCAATCAACTAGGACATCAGTCATGTTATCTAAGCCCATCATTAAATCATCGATAAAATCGTATTTTCTTCTGTAGCCTAGTTCATCAGCTAACTTGTCAATCGAGCCACCATTGGCTTTAAGCCTGCTTCTTAAGTAATCTGCAGCATCATCATATGCATAATCAATGTCGTTGGCATAATCTGTACTGATGATTGATTCAGTTTTGTCGTAAAGCAAAATTGCGTCTGGATCATCTTTGGCTAAACTACGCATTTCTTCATCTTGATTAATTTGATAAATAGTTTTCGATAATTTTTTGCCAGTTTTAACTTCCATATGTTATAATCTCCTATATAATCATTTTTAATTTAGTTATTGAGTCCGATTGCTGTCGGACTTTTTTTGTGTCTAAAACGGTTCGGGGTTGCTTGCTAAACAAATCAGCGGTAGTACCGTAACAATTACTATTAGCAAGAAGAACACGATTGCGCCTTTCTTCGATAGCGGCGGCTCGCCGTTGCTCCCGAAGTCTGTCCATGTGTTTAAAAATTCTGTCCATTTTTCAATCAACCTTTCAATCATGGTAATTTTGCGTTCCAATCTATTTCACATCTGTGTTTGTCTAGCCATTCTTGTGCCGGCTTTTCAAAGATAAATGTCCGGCTTCCTTCTGCAGTCTTGCGTGGATTGACTACCCAGCCGCCATTTTTAAAATCAACTTCAGGGAATTCATCAAAAATGAATAATCTTATCCAAGGCACTGCTTTACTACCACAATACTTTTTCGAGAATTCTTTCATCTTGATTGTTTTGCCCTCCAGCGACTCAGCTGGGACATAGCCACGCTCTTGCATGATTTGATCAACCACTTCAATCAGAGGCCCCACTTGTATTTGTAGATTTACTAGATCAGTCAATTGATTTCACCTCGTTTTCCATTAGTTTTCTTTTTCTCTCTTAGTTTGTCTAAGCTGCTTTTAAAGTCTATCTTTCAAAACGGACTGGTATCGACTTTAGCTGATGATTCCGTTTATCAAGTTCTTTAATGGCTTCATTAGCTTTGATTTCAACTAAAGCTTTATTTTTATATTTCTTATCTTTTATAACTTTAAATTCAATCTCTATTTTGTTTAAACCAATTTGAGCTACTAACTTTTTCATTTTGTCTCGTTTTCGTTAATAATATTTTTTAATCGTTCTAGATTAAGCTCTTCTGGTTTTTTAATTTTGAATTCAGTTCCATCAATCCACACATAAAGCTTTTGTGACAGACCACATTCCTTAGCTATTCCTGTTAAAATTCTTGAATATTTTTCATCAATCAAAGTTATCCGTTTTAGTTCATTTGGCTCCAATGACATTGTGGCTAAAGGTACTTTGCTATTGTCTCTATCATGAGCATAAAAGATAACGCCATAACTTTTTGTATTTTGTTTTAAAATTTTCGAGTAATCATTTGATTGCTCTTTTTTGTTGTTTTCTTTTCCCATAACTACACCTCTTTGGCTTCATAACGATCGAACCATTCTTGCTGATTTGCTAAATCTAATGCCTTTTCTGCAACCTCACGCCATAGATGAGCTGAACCATACTTAACGCCATCTACTTCAGTAAATGCAGTATTATCTTGCTGTGCCCACTCAACTAATTGCTCAAGTTCGGCAACATCGTTCATCATTTTTTTATCGTGCTTATCAAATTCTTCTTTTGTATACTTCATATTTGAACTCCTAAATTAATATTCCTTTTCCCAAACTTTGTATTTAATGGCGAAGTCCTTAACCACTGCCATGTAGATTTGCTTAAGCCGCTTGTCAGCATCAATTACGTCTAATCTGTTCAAACGATCAATTGCTGACTTGCATGAACCATTAAGTGCCATTCTTTGTCTTAAATTAGTCAGTCTAGTTTTTAAGCTTGAACCTGCTCGTGCATCTACCTCTTTATAAATGTCACCTTGAATTTGTTGGTAAGCTCCAAAACCACCTTCAGTCTTAGCCATCTTATGAATTAAACCTTGTGCTGTTTTACGCCATTCAGTCGTATTTAAACTAACGATTTCAGTAATGTTGTCTACCTTTTGGTCTAACCGCTTAATTTTTCTTTCGTGTTCAGCATTCACTTTTAGCATCTGGCTAAACATCTGTAGCTCTGGACTAAGTTCTTGCATATCCAATTGGTTTTCTCGATACTTCTTTTCCACACTAATTAGATATTTACGATACTGCTTACCTTTTTCTGTCCGACTTAATAAGCAAAGTTGTTTGGCCATGTCGATTGTTAAGGCATAGTCTTGTAATTCACGTTTGGCGCCATTATTAACAACCGTACCTGCAGGTACACTTGTAAAATCTATGTGTTCTTCAAAATCTCTAAAATTTTGTTCTACCCAAGCGCTAAATCTTTTTTTGATTTCTAAGGCTTTGTATAAATCTCTAGCACTGACTAATTGCTGATCATCTTTGACCTGTACTTTAATTAATTCCATGATTGTTTCCTTCCATTTGTTTTTTAACGCTAAAAGCGTTATTGGGGCCAAAAAAAATATAATCTGTTGGTATTTTGTATAAAGCTGCAATTATACTAATATCCCGAATTGATAACTTAGTTGCATCTTTTTCCCAAGTTTGTAATGTTGTGCGACTAATATTTAACGCTTCAGCAGCCTCCCATTGGGACAATCCGGCTCTCACTCTTAAATCTTTGATTGTATGTTTAACGTTATTGGGAACTTTATAATTGCTCACACATATTCCCTCCTTTCATAGTTTATAAATATATATTATCACGCTTTTAGCGAAATGCAATACTTTTTACGCAAAAAGCGCAAAAAAACATTCAAAAAGATAGTTAATAGCGTTATAATTCATTTATAGGAGATTTAAAAATGAACAATTTAAAAAATATTTTTTCAGTAAACTTAAACAAATTGATGGCTAATCATAATGAAAGTGTGACAGATTTAGCAAAAAGTATTGGTACTGCGTACTCTACAGTTTCTGACTGGAAAAACTGTAAGAAAATGCCTAGATCAGGAGGCTTACAAAAAATAGCTGATCATTATCATATTAATATTAGTGATTTGCTAGAAGAAGTAGTAGACAAAGAAGATTCTTCTAATCTCGATTGGACTGACTTAGGTATGGCTTATGGTGGTCACATTCCTGATGATTTGAAAGATATGTATCGTGCCATTGCAGAAGAATATGTCAAAAAACATCCTGAGGCTTTACAGAGAGATAAGAATAATAAGTAGAAAGTTTGATAATATGCAGAATATGGATGAAGTTCTAGATTGGATTACTCGTTTTTGTTGGTCTAAAAAAATTGGTATTCAATACATCCCATACATGGATCCTCACGATCCTTCCATATGCTATGAATGGCCTAGACTAATCATTTTTAATGAAAACTGGCATAAAATTGCCGAAAAGCCTTTTATGCTCAGTCATGAAATTGGGCACATTTTAAATGGTGACACTTCTCATTATCACAATCATAATTGTCTACACGGTGTTGGTGAGGAAGAATACTTGGCAAATGTTTTTGCGATTAAACTTTTAATTCAGTATTGTCAGGAAAATGATATACATTTTAACAATATCTATGATTTCGCAAAAGCTTTTGGCATCCCTTCAAATGTTTACTACATATTAGAGAAATATGTAGACGTTAATAAATGTAATATTGTTGATTTTTAAGTAAGCGCTTTTAAATAGGAGTCAAAAAATGAAACAAAAGCACTGTGGAGTATGCGGCAAGAAAATAGGCTTATGGTCATCACAATATGTTTTAAAAGATGGCATAATTTGTAATAATTGTGCTACTAAAACTCAGCTTTTGAAAAAGTCAAGCCAAGCTAAAATGAATGATTATTTTCAATCTCATACAATTGCTGAAATAAACAACTTGCTTAATATTCCAAACCAATCTTCAAATAGTGAAAACCAAAAAGTAAGCGATTCTTCAAATAAAGCAAATTCTTTTTTTGATATTTTTCATGTTCGAGAATTAAAAGAAGAAATTATAAACCTAAAGACTGAAAATGCTAATTTAAAGAAAGAAAATGAGCTTAAATTGAGCGTTCAGCAAATGAAACCTGTTGAACTTGATGCTCTTATTGAAAAAAAGAATTCTGAATTGAATGAATTAGATAAAATAATTAAGACTAAGCAGAATAAAGAAAAACAACTT
>NZ_REHE01000014.1:0-29817 GCF_003692985.1 Lactobacillus sp. ESL0237
GCAATTGCGACAGAAATAATTGTAATAATTTTCTTCATAATGTACTCCTTCATAAAATAATAATTTTATATATATAATTATTATATTTGATTGAAAATATAAAGAAAAGAGTAATTTTGTCCACAACGCCAGCGACGTTAAACCTACGGCAGATTATAATGAGGTTAATTATGAAAAAACTAATAGCTGTAGTATTCAGTGCACTATTAATGGGTTTAGGACTGATAACTACTAGTAGCACTACAATTAATGCCACATCAGCTACAACCAGTGCTGCATCAAAAATGGACTTTAAGCAAATTAAAAAAGGAAACTACACTAGCTTATTGGGTAAATGGAAGCAAGTTGCAGGAATGCACAATGATTACCATAAAGGCATCACTTGGTATAAGTTAGATCCTAAGAAACTATCTACTTTAAAGGTACACAAACATAAAATAACTGCATACAACGGATACATTACTTTTCAAGGTAAATATATGACTGATAACAACAAGAAAAAGAGAAAGCTCGCATTTTCAATGTATAAGAAATCGCTAAGATCTGTTAGTGATGATGCAATCTTGTGGGAAATAGACTATTACCCTAAAAATGTTCCAATCTACGATGACAAATATCATAGAAAACAACCTAAGGAGATAGATAATAAAAAAGATAGAATTGTAATTTTTTGTAACAATATGGGATCAACAGCCGTTTTTCAACGGAATTAGCCGATTATGAATAAAACAAAAAAGCCCTTAAGAACTCGTCTGGAAAACTATTCTTAAAGGCTTCACATGCAGGCAATTAGCCAAAGCTTTTTGTCTACCCTATTTTAGCAAATTAATAAGGAAAAATAAATATGGCACATTTAGAAAAACGCGGCGACAAATGGCGTGCGCAGGTATCGTGGTATGATAATCTGGGCAAGCGAAAATTTAAAGTAAAAAGCGGCTTTGCTACTAAAATGCAAGCTCGTAAATGGGCCAATGAAATCGAAGTAGCCAAGGATCAGAACCTAATTTCGAATCAGGACCCTATCTTTGCCGACTATTTTAAAGATTGGTACCTAAGATATAAGGCACCAGGCAAAACTCATGGCACCGTTAGTCGGTACGCTCATATTCACGATATTATCAAAGAGAATTTTGGCAATATTAAATTATCCAAAATGACTAGAGCTAAATATCAAGATTTTCTCAATGTCTATGGTAAAACCCACGCTAAGGATACTGTTCAAAAGACTAATGGTAGTATCCGTAGCTGTATCAAAGATGCTATGAGTGAGGGCTTGTTAAGAACAAATTTTACCGAGCGAATAAATTTAACCTGGAATGATGATAAAACACGTAAGATTGAATATCTTAACTTTAAGCAGGTTCAGCAATTGAAAGAATTACTGCTTATTGACATTAAACCTACATACGTTAGTAGATATATGCTGTTAACAATAATATACACTGGTATGCGGCCTGGTGAAATTAGAGTGCTAACTTGGCATGATATTGATTTTAAAAATCAAGAAATACATATTACGAAATCCTGGGACTACGATAGCAAAAAAGTTGTTGACTACGATTCAGATGAAATCAACAAGGAAACTAAAAATAAGTCATCGACACGTGTGATTAAAGTCGACCAAAAGCTACTAGATATTTTAAGTCAATTAAAAGTCAATAATTATGAAAGATTATTCATCGACAAATTTGGTACAATTCCAACATCTAACGCAGTCAATAAAACATTGAGAAAGCAATTAGATAAACTGGGCATAAAGAATAAAAGTTTCCACTTCCACAGCTTGCGGCACACTCACGTGGCTTTGCTACTATTTAAAGGAGTTGACCTCTACTCTATTTCAAAGCGTCTAGGGCACTCAAATATGAGTATCACAGCCAACACTTACGCTTACATGTTAGATGAATTGAAGCAAAAGTCAGACAAGCAGATTGTCAGTATTCTTGATGAAATTTAATACTTTGGATACCTTTTGGATACCTTAAGTAAGCAAAAAGCCTATAGTATCAGTAACTATAGGCTTTTATAAAAGGAGAGTACAGGTATTATTATTTGGGTTCATAGTGGTTCATAACGTTACACTTTACTTGATGTAACAGCATTATTGGCTATAGTGGGCTATACTTTCCCACTTTTTTGCCGTGCGTTTGCCGTGCGAAAAAAATATTTAAATTGTCAAAATTGCATACCAATTTGAAACATGCTAAAATACTGTTGTAAACAAAAAAGAGCCCTACTACTGGTAATAGTAAGACTTTTCAATGGTAGAATCGCCTTCAAAGTACGTGGTTACCATACAATATTTTTGCTTAAAATACGCCCGTTTCCAAGTTTTTAGTCAGGGCGTTTTTTTATTTTTGATTATATCCTTAATTAAAAAAGCAACTAAACCTATTAGGTCTAGCCACTTTGCTAAATGTCTAATCCGTGGTATCATATCCATGAGATATGAAATGATAGTGGAACGGAGCTATGAGATTAAACTTTTAGGCACTGCGTTCCGAGGTACATGGGCGTGTACCTCATAGCCAGTGCCGTTAACCAAAAGGATTGTCAAATAGAAAACTCCTTTTCGAATACTACGAGGTACATGATAAATCATGTACCATTTTTTATTATATCAAAAATGGTCGGCATCTGCATTTTAGTTAATTTTATACACAAAAAGCCACCCAGAAATTAATCTGAGTGGCTTTATTTCTATTCATCTTGTCGTTTTTCATTAAAACTTTTAAACTGCTCAACAAAATTTAATGACGGTAAAACTGTAGTTAACGGATTGTCCATAGACACTACCATTGATACGGTTGACCTTAAATAAGGATAAATCATCGCTGCTCCATTTATCATCAAAAATTTTTTCTTGTCCTCATTATTTTTAATATCTTCTCGATATTTAAAAAGACCATTCACAGTTATATTTATCATTTTTTTCTGCTCTTCTAATAATAGATTCGCAGTCATTTCAATTATACCAGTATCATCAGTCTTGCTAATGCTATACTTCATTTTTAAGCCATTTTTTTCTTCTTCAGTTTTATTATTTTTTAAAGCATCTATTTCTGTTTTTGTATCATATTGGTGATAATTAATATCGGTTATTCTATATGCTTTAATTTGAATAACTGGATTAGTTGTATCATTCATTTTAAATCCTTATGCTGCTAAAACAAAATCTTTTTCTGTTGAAAAATCATCAGTACTAGTCAAATAGCTAAAGCTTCTGCTATTATTATCATTTACTGCATTATTTTGAATGAAATTTGCTAGAGAAGTTTGTTCATAGTTAATGTAACCTGCATACATTAACTTTTCTGTAGCTCTTAGGAAATCTTCTGGAGTCCAAATTTCCCTCATTTTTTTAACCATTGTATCAAAGTCATAATTATACTTAGCCATGAGTCTTTTCCTCCAATTTGTATTCTTTGAAAGTCCCATCAACAATAACCTCAGGGTCTTTTATAAGAACTTCAATCCCGTTCATTATACCAGAAACTTTCATACCATCAATAGAAGTATGCGTCGGTGCTTTTACAACTTCTATTTTTGTTCCCCATACTTCTGCTAATAAAGAACAATACAATTCTATTAAAATGCCATCTAAACTATTTTGCTTGCCGGTATTATTGATTTTTTGTTTTTCTTTATAAAATTTAATACTTTTTTGTATTTCAGGAAGAGCTAACCATTTTCGAAATTGCTTAGAATCGTAATTTTCACCATCAAGAACAAGTAAATTATCCTCTGAAACTTCAACATCTAATTCAAACACTACTACTCGATCATGAGCTTCATGTATAAACTTTTTTTCAAAGTCGTATGCTAATTTATAATCGTCTAAAAAAGTATAAAATCCGTACCCTAAACTTCCAATATGATTATCAATATTCCCATCTAATATTTGTTTTCTTGTGTATTTAATAGGCTTTTTGATGGCTTTCTTTCCGTTTAATTTTAAATTCTTTGAAATCGTAAACAATGAGCCATGGTGCAAATGTAATTTTTTTATCATTTCACATACTTTGAATAACTTAAACTATATCCTGACCACTTAAATTATACGCTAACTCCATCTAAGATTCTATTTTTTATTATGAATAATTCTTATATTTTCCAAAATCAATTCTTTTTTATCAATTTACTTTGTGTTAGTGTCAAATTATATTCATAAATGTTGTTTTATCATGTTTTTTAAAAAAATTGATAAAACTAAAAAAAGCCACCCCAGACATGAGTCCAGAGTGACTTATTTTATCTAGTCAATGCAATATTTGCCCCGCTAAAACCTTTAGTTAAGTCTTTAGCAAACTTGGCCTTTGATACACCAATTTTAGGCAGGTATTGCCATGGGTCAACGTGGTCGGTATTACTGTAGCCGTGCTGTACAAGCCATGAGTGAGTTTTTATTCCACGATTTTTACTATCATCTAAAGTTAGTGGTATACCGTACTTTTTAGCTGACCATCTTAACCAATTTACATAATGTTTGTAGGCTTTAATAGCACGCTTGTGGTCAGTAAATTCACACAACTCGATCTGTACAGGACTCAGGCTATTAGCAGGACTACCTGCTCCCCATGCTACATAGCCTAGTTCTCCCACTTGATAGATATTTTTATCATCAATAACTAAATGTACATAAGTCTGGCTTACATTAACACTTGTCTTCATATTTCTAGCAATCGCCCAAGCTTCCCCATTAGGTGTTGCTGTAGAGTGAGCAATAATGAATCTTGGTGTAGCCAGTTGTGAGCTACCTTCATTATCTGCTAGGCTGTACTTCTTGTTTATCTTCAACTTTAGCATCTTCTTTCTTGTTAGCATTCATTTTGGCAACTTCTTTTTCAGCAAAGGCTCTAATTACAGCTTCGATTGTGGCATCCACTTTTATACCGTGGCTTACTAAGGCATCTTCAACGCTACTAATAACATTGTCCATTTTTGCTTGTCCGTCTAAATCAGTAGTTTCTGCTTGTCTAACAAACGCTGCTGCTAAGTCTTCTATGAAGAGTAGTGCCTTGTTTTTTGTGGCATGCTTACTTGCATATAAACCAACTAAAATTGCGGATAAAAATAACGCTGCATATACAGCGTCAAAAATTAGTTTTGTCATGTTTAATTAATTCTCCTTTGATCTAATGGGTAGTTTTGAAACTTGCTCGTATAACTTTGTGCCTGAGCCATTACCACCCAAAGTATGATAGGTATTGTAAATCTGGGTCAATCGATTATACTGTTGTTCGGTTTGATAGCCCTGTTTTTCTATCTGGTGAGCTAGTTCGTCCAGTTCTACATGTAAATCTTCCGTTTCTCCTTTTTTGAGCTGTTCGACAGTCCCTTGAATTTCATGGATTGCATCAATAATTTGTGGTAGTTGATCTTCCAACTTTTTGCGCTGTTGGTGATTGGTATAATAGTTTTTTATCAACTGTACAATCCATCCAAAGAATCCCACTGAAGCTAGAAAGTCAAACACATACTCCCAATCTAAGTTAATAAAATGTGTCACTTGCCAATATTATCCCTTTCTGCTTATACCACTGGACTAGCTACATATTCTTTACCAGTGATTGCCTTGTAATCGTCTGCTGTGAGTGCATTATACCCAACGAAATAGGCAACATCTTCCGCAGAATAGCAACCAAAATTGTAATAAAACTCGACCAAATCAAACATCATTTCGTGTGTATCCATTATTGTGCACCTCCATTAGTGTTTGGAATAGTAGTTTCATTATTATTTGGTGTAGTAGGTGTGGTTGTAGTAGGCGAAACTGTAGCAGTTGGTGGTGTTGGTACGGTTGGCTTACCTGCTATTTTAGGGGTTAACATTTGTAATAGTTTTGCCTGATTTTTAGCAAATTTGTTTAAATCATTGGCATTATTACTGTTAGCATTTTTGATTTGGTCAACTATTTGTTTTAAGTCATTAAGTTGTGCCGCTTGGCTTACCTCTGTGTTTTCTACCCATTTCTGCCCTTCCCATACAAAAATAGGTGCCTTGATACTTGGATCTGGCACCACTTCTGTAAATGGGTATTCTACTTTTACCTCTTGCGGTGCAAACCATACTTCAAATGGTCGATCAGCCGTTGACCAATAAACTTGCTTAAACATATTATTGTTATTTTCTGTCATAGTTTGTTCTCCTTAATTATCTAATTTACGGAATTTATCGTTATAGTTTTTTACATTTGGGGATATATCTCTAAAATATATGTGCGTTAACGAATCTGCTCCTACTAGAAATAGAAATTCAAAAAAGTGGTCGATTGAACGGTCGACTGAATTCATGACGCATCTGTCAACTATAAGAGCACCATTACTGGAGATAAGATTGCCGGAAACATCTTTAAAAGCTGAATAGTTTTGCGACGCTTTTAAAATTGAATTGATAAGTATAGTTGTGCCAAGTATTTCTGTTGGGTTGTCAACATCAAAAGTATCCCACGTATATCCTATTCGGTCAGGGTTTGATAACTTTGATACTTTCTTGCTTACTTTACTATTAACACTATTAATTGTGTCATAGGTACCACCTAGGTTCATGTTACCGTTTGAATCTGGTAAGTAACCGTCTATTTTTTTGATTGCGCCACTGAATTTACTATCTGCTTCTGATTTACTATAAACATCACTTGCATTTGCTTTAGTAGATAAATCATCTGAGTTAGCTATCTTTTTAAAAGTAGGGAAAGTTTGATATAAGAGCGAAACTACTCTTGTGTATATTTTTTCATTTATAATCAGATATTGATATAAGTCGTTGGTATTAGAGGTTTCATTATAATTCAATACCATTAGCCAGCCATATTTTGTGCCATTAATTGCGGTGCCATCTATTGAAGCACTAATTGAACACGCGTCAATTCTATAAATACCGGTTTCTGTTATAGCGTCAGGGTTAACAGTTGTACTATAAAAATTTTTTCTTACACCATTTTTGGTTGTGCCATAAAGATTGCCTAAATCTGCTTTACCAGCAAAATTGTCATTAATTTCTTTTCTACTATATGTTTCTACTTTCTTATAAACATCTGAAGCATTAGCTTTTGAATTAAGTATAGGGTCTAATTCATTATTAGTAGCAATTTTATAAAAAGTATTATCACTTACATACGAATCACCAGCAATAGTTTTCTTGTTGAAAAGTCTAATATATACATTATATGTATTGTAAGCATGAGAATATCCTGGAGAATTTTCGTCATAATAGTTATGATAAGCTATTAATATTTGTAAATGACTATCACCATATGTTCGAGTGTAATAATCAATTAGGTAACCCGTTTGATAATTTTTAAAATTATAAATATAAGATAATGCTTTACTTGGTGACAAACTTGCTTTAAGGATACGGCCATCAAAGCAAATAACCGTTTTTTTATTAGTTGTTGTGAGATTTAAAGTATCTACATCTAGGATTCCCCCAGATTCAAACTTATAATAATAATCTGGATCAAATAAATTAGGTAATGTTATCTTTCCTAAGCTATCTGGTAATATTCCATTTACTGAAGATACTTTTTTTGATATATCACTAGTTAGTTTATCAGTAATGGTATTTTGTTTTTTAAATTTATCATCAATTTCATCTTTGTTGTAAATGTCATTGAGATTCGCTTTGCCAGCGATGTCACTTTTAGTCGGATAGTCAACCAGTATTTTGCTTAAATCGTCCCGTGAGACACTCTCAGTATTGTCAGTTTTGATGACTACATTAGCTACCGTGCCAACTGTGATGTAGGTATACATCTTAAACACACCACTATCATCAGTATGATGCATATATATTGGATATTTTAGCGCTCCAAAAGCGTATAAGAACTCTTGGTCTTGGTATTTAGCATAGATACCAATAGTATTTAGCTGGTAATCTTCCGTTATTTTATTCTTCTCGAATTTAATTGGGATTTGTACAATATTGTTTTTAACCGCCACCACATCATGAATATCTGCAATTTGTTTTTTGTTATCTAAATCAAAAATGTTAGCTATATCTGCATCCGTATCATTGATGTGAACATCTATACTAGCGACTGCTTTAGTAAACTCAATTTTATCTTTACCGCCAAGAATAGCAGCCGATACTTGCTGACCTTTTGCCGTAAAGCGAAACTTTATCTCAGTTTCATCTGCCATATATTAACCTCCCATACTTCCATAAACATAATTATCAACAACTGCTCCAATTGAAAACACCACTGGACAGTTTAGGTTGCGTTCTTCGCTAAATTGATTGTCCATCGCACCGCAAACATAGTTACTGCTAATTATCCCACCCGACAAATAGAGATTAGCGTTATATTTTTCATTGAATTCAATCGTATATAGATTGACTTCATCACCAAGAATATCGATTAGCATTTTCGAAAGAATTTCTTCCTTGTTTTTGTTAGTCATATACTTTCTTGGCAAATTATAGATACCTAGTCGCTCTGGTTCGTTGTCGTTTTTATCGCGTCTAGTCTCAACTGTAAATTCGTTTGGATCAGCACCAAGTGCAACTGAAATCAGTTTGATGATTGAATTTTCATCATTACCAAGATGGTGTTTGAGCATCATTAGAGCAATTTCAAACTTTAAAAAGTTTTCATCATTATCAGTCGGTGAAATGCCCCAATCCTTGGCTATCTTGCGTAAATCGTCACCGGTTGCATGTCTAAAGTTCTGCGCATCATAACTAATCATGATGCGATCGATTAACTCAGTCATGATGTCAGCAACACGTTTTAGCCATTTCTGATTATTGCTGTTTTCATCTTGAGCCATAAACGCGGGATACATGTTGCGAATATATTTTTCATATTCATCATGGTCATAGTTGTTATAATCAAACATTTATAGCCACCTCGATATTCGTATCGTCAATCACTGCCAACTCAAACTCATTTATCGGAATATCCTTTAATTCTAATTTATCAGGTTCTAAGCCTAGTTGAACGTCAACTGACTTTAAGCCATCAACTTGCCAGATGTACTCATACAGCTTGCTAAAGAGAACTGTGTCCCCCATTTCTAATAATGAGAAGCAATCTCGAATCTTTTTACGAATGTCATTAGCTCCAGTTTCAGTATTAAAATTAAAGTTAGTACTAATACCAATTTTTACAAATACTGGCTTAGTTGTAGCTCGGTCAAAGTAAACATCACGCGCATCCCCAGAAAGATTTGCTACAACTTCATGTATCTGTCCAACCGTATAAGCGGGAGCTGGGACGATTTCAAATATCCCTTGTGCAATGTCATGGTTAGCCCCGCCTAGTACATAGATATGCGTTGATTTCGGGGGATTACCATACTTATCTGATTGCATGCTTCTATTGGAGATTACCTTAACCTGCCGAACACCTGCCACTTCGTTTTCTAAGTACGACTTAATGCCATCTTCAGAACCGTTTTTAGGGTGAACACGTTCATTGTACAGTCTTGCTTGATAAGCGATGTCTGTCTCTTCATCTGCGCCGCCTTGGGCGCCAATCGGATTAGTCACACTATCAATGCCATCAATCACATCAACTTCTAGGGTAATGGTGTTAGGTAATACATTGTTTTCGGCACCTTCAGTATCACTAACTGCATCAACCATAATAGTGCCGTCTGCCCCTATTTTAGCGTTCTCAGTGGTATAAAAAAGAAGGTTCTCATTTGTTGTAAATTGAGAGCCTTCTGGTATTTCTGTCCCTGCTTCGCCAGCTATTTTGAGCTGAACTGTTGCTGGTGACGAGCTTTTTCGTGGGATGCCATCATCTTGACCAAAGCGGTCAAGGTCTTTCCCACTAGCACTTAGCAAGTGATTAGCCCAATTAGTTGTTTGCAAAAGTTCCATAATATCGTGAACTAGGATAGTTAAAATGCCATTATCCATACCAACAATTGAGTTGTCATTTGTATTAACATTGTCGCCATAGATAGCTTTTGCATTCACATTAAGCCGTTCCCTGATTTCGTCTTCTGTTAATGCTTGCAATTGTCCATTAGTTAATAATGTCACTCTCACACCTCCGTTTCATCATTTGATCCTGTGTCAACTTGAATCGTTTCGCCGTTTGCCATTTTGACTTCCAGCACTACATTTAATTGTCTATTTGTAGTATGAGGATTAATCGAAACGACATTAACATTTTCGAATTCATCAAAATTGGCAGCTAAACAATCTTCAACTTGTTTGACGATATAATCACGACTATCTGCGTTATCAAGGATATCTTGATGAGATAAGCCAAATTTGCGATTCCACTCTAATTCACCCAAATTTGTTGCTAAAGTTATTTTAATAGCTTGGGCTAATTCTTCATCGTCAGTAACCACTTCGTCAACAGCAGCACGGTCGTTATTTTCATCTAACTTAATATCCATTAAAGTTTCCCCAACACAATTCCATCATTGATACTATGCATTCGTTTAGTTGCCAGTTTATATGTCTTTTGTCCACGATAATTTTCTAAATCGCGGTCATGAAAGCCTACTAGCACTTTATCGCCGACTTTAAGCGCTTTTTTAACTGCAAAGCCATCTTTATTAAAGCCAATTAAAGCACTTTGTAAAATGGGGCACTCAATTATTACTGGACGCTTACTATCATCTGACTGTAGTGGTGCTGGCTGAACATCAGCAACTTCGCCATCAAATCGAGTTACGGTGCCAATCATCATACAGTAAATTCGTGACAATAAAAGTTGCGGAAAAAGCTCGTTCATGAACTCAATATCAAGATGACGCTTAGTACTAACTTTTGTCATTTATAAACCTCCACACTTGTAATCATACTTTCCAAGTCATGACTTCCCGACTTGATGCGATATAAGTCATCTATACCGACAGCTTTATCCACTAGTCGAACAACTGAACCAGTCGATATTCTAGGGTCTAGGTACATCTGAAAACTAATGCGGTCATCATCGTCAAAAGAGGGATGCCCCACTAATCCCGTCAACTTGCTAATAGTCAAATTCTCATTATAAGGATTAGGCTTATCCCAGTTGTCAATGTAAAGCTTACCTTTACGAAAATAAATATGCGCTTTACATTGCTTGACTACATCCTTAATCGCCGCTAACGGCTTATTTGATACGGTGTAGCCCTTTTTATAAACATAATCATGGGTAAACTTTACATTGCTAATGGGAATACCTGCCATTTTGCTGATTTTTTTAACGATAGTAGATGCTTTTGTTCCCTTTTTAAAAGACAAATTAATCTTTTTGCGAACAGTTTTTTTAACAATGGTATACTTGCCGTTCGGCTTTTTAACTCGTTTTTTGACAGTTTTAGCACCACTCCAGACAGATATTTTTTTCTTATCCCCATAATCAGTATCATCACTAAACTCAATGTTAAGTGTTTTGGTGGCTCCTTCATCAACTAGTTTATGCACTTTAGTAATTTTACCCTCAGAAACTACCGCAAAAAGGTCATCTGAGCCTGCTTTAACCACTATATGTTCCTTTTCCTTAAACATTTTTTGGTGGTCAGGCGACAGGTTATTAATGGTAATGGTGTTCTTTTCAACATCCCCAGCATCATTAAAGTTAATGGTGCCAGTAATGTTGAAGCCATATCCACGTGGTGACCAGTTATTAAATGACGGTTTATTTGGTAGATTTGGTAAAACAATTTCTATTTTTTTACCATAAAAGGTTTGACCATCTACACCATTCATTAGCTAACACCTTCTTCTAAATCATCAATCGAGATAAAGATTGTTTTATTAAAATTAAGTTCATTAATGGTATCCTCATGCCCAGACTCATCATACGGTACCAACTGCCATGCAGGTAGTCTTGGGTCTTCAATGCCAAACCACAACGGCTGATTCAACACCAACTTGTAATTCAGATAAATTGGTGTACCTTCTTCAGTAAAGAGATCAACCGAATACTCGCGACTAATCGTATTGTAATTAATAGTAAGCGTGTAAGTCTGATCTTCGATATCCATATCAAAACTGTATGGGATGCTATCATTATCGATTTCAAGCACATCACGAATCATATCTTGATCACCTTACCCTTTCTAGTTTTGGCTTTAGGATTCTCAGCATAAAGCTTGCTGACGGGTACACCATACTTCTTGGCCACACGATAAATGTTGTCGCCCACCTTCATGTGATGAATTCGATTGCGCCTTGGGTCACGTTTACTTACTGAACCAGCCTTGGGTGTTTTTTTACCCTTAGACTTTTTCTTACTATAAGTTACTTTGGCAATCTTCCGATAAGAAAAAGTTAAGCTAAGTTTGAGCACATTCTGGTCTTTGTTTTCAGTTGATTTTGAAATTGACTGAATATAAACATGCTTCCAATAACTGGAGCCCCGCAAAGTTAATTCTTTGCCCCACAATTGCCACTTTTGAAACGCATTAAATTGCGCTTCTAGGTCAGCTTGTCTAGCCTCTGGGCTAGAGTTGTCTTGTGCATAAAGATAAGCAGTACATGAGATGGTCTTATCAGTCCTCCTAGAATAGTTGGTTCTTGGGTCAGAATTATCTACTGGCTGGCTAGGAGTTTCAGCAGAGTTGGTTTCAGTTGCATCAAATTCACCGAAAAAGATAGTTTGATCAGAACTTAAATCGGCTAAATATACTGCACTTTTAGGCTGACCCAACACTTTATTTGTTTTTTTAATTTGTGAATTTATACTTTTCAGGCTCTTGCTCATACTGGCATACTTTTTACGCCGTGCAATCAAGTTCTTTTTAGATGTATAACTTTTCTTAACTTTGGCCAGCTTTTTGTTTTGAGCTTTCAGCAACTTACTATACTTGCCATACTTAGCCTTATTTTTCTCTGGCACTACCCTTTTAACATGGGTTTTACCCCCATGCTTATTTCTAACTTCGACTTCCAAGCTCTTCATTGTACGCTTGGTTTTGCTGACCGCTTTAAGCTGCTTAGTATAGGCTTTTTTAGCCTTTTTTTCTTCAGCTACTAGTGTTTTAGCAATCATTAGATAATTACACCTCCATCATCATTAAATCCCATTAATTCTTGCAGTTTTTCAATCAGTGCCACATTAGCTTGATCAACAGCATCTTTAACTTGTGCTTTGGTCTCACTAGCGTTAGTGCCAGTTGCATGAACTGTAATGTTCTGATTAATCGTCACATTGCCAGCCTTTTTAGCGCTGTTATTGATATTTTTAATCGTTTGAGCATGAGGGATAACTGTACCACTAACATCAGGGCGAAAACTTTCGATTCCATCTTCGTTAACACGAACCCTTTCGCCAGCCTTTACGTGTCCGCCGTTTCTAAGTCCTCGCAACGCACCAGCTACTTGTCTTGCCCCATTGACATGCTCAGCATTATAACCGCCACGTTCCCACTTACTGGAGAATTTGTTGGCTAAATCAGCAACTGACCCGTGTCCTTCTAAGACGCTTTTGAAGATTGAGCTATCAGAGCCTTCGCCACTCAAAGCGAATTTAAGTTGAGCGGCTGGATTGGTCCAGCTTTTACCATGACTTTTAGCAAAAGCCCGTAAGTTGGATAATCTTCCCCCAAGCCATTGACCAAGTCCACTAGCACCACCGTCTGAGTTGACTGCTCCTGAGTCTAATCTCGACTCAAAAAACCAGTTACCCAAAATTGCGGCAATACCATTCTTGGTTGCATTATGGTCTAAGCCCATCAATGCCTTGGCTAAAGCTCTTGCACGTTGGCCAATATCACCAGTTAAGTTAACACTACCGCCTAGCGCATCTTCGCTAAGATTACTCTTAATCCAGTTAATAGCTTTAGTGCTCAACTGTGACTTAACTAGTCTAGTTAGTCTTGCTGGAATAGCCGTTTTAGCACTGGCATTGTGCAGTCCCTTAACTCTAAAGTACTCATATCCCATGCTCTTAGGGGTATCAATGGATGTGACACGAGCAGAAGGTGGGGTTTCGTTGAACATTGAGTTATTAGCTTTAGAGTTAATAATCCCTACGTGTCCAGCTGCACCGCCACCATGACCATAGATAACCAAGTCGCCCGGTACTGTCCGACTAAAATCATGACCTAAGCTTTGTACACCGCTAGATTCTTGCATTGCAACGGTAGTTCGACCAATATCGATACCAAAGTGACTTAATGCCGCCGAAACCATTCCTGAACAGTCGTAAGCATCGGGTCCAGTAGCACCCATCACATACTTCTTACCTGAAAAATGCTCTTTAGCATAGTTAAGAAACGCTTCACGGGTACCACCTGCACCGTCATGAATTAGCGAGTTAATGAAGTTGTACATCGCTTGATACCACTTAAAACCAGTTGGTTTAGCAGCATTCTTACCTAAGATTGTGACACCTTGTTGTAATCTTGGTGGTTGTACTTTGACATTATTAGTAAAGTCGCGGTTAAAACCTGCTTGATAGTTTTTAGCATTATTTTCGGCTAATTTTTGCAGTGCTGAATGTGAATTTTTACCCTCAGCATAGAATGGCAAGATACCTTGCTGTTGAGCTTTAAATGTATCTTCGCCATTAAGGACACTGTCGCCCTTGTGCAACAATCTGACCACATTGTTGCCTTGTGGGAATTCATAACTTCCGTTAGCATGCACAATTGTTTCTTGACGTAAGGCACGCGGACTATCGTTTAAAACAGCCAAATGAGGTCGTTCAACAGGCTTGTCAGTACCATTAGCATAGTGAATCATGCTTAAAACATGGTCATTGCCACCAAACTGACCAAGAGCACTGTTGATACCCTTGAATCCTTTGTTTAACTGACCGACAACACCATTTAAAGCATCTTGAGTATAATCTGGCAGACGATTCAAAATATGCTTGAAATCATCTGTAATGTCGTCCCAAGAACTAGACCATTGCTTATTTAACTTGCGGAAAGACTTGTTAGTATCCCTTTCTAGACTGTCGAACTGTAGTTTGTTATTTTTAACTCGTTTATCAGCTAATTTCTTTGAATCGCTAACCAACGAGTTGTTAAACTTGCGGTTTTTAGCAAGTGCATCTTTTTGATACTTATCAGTAGCATTCTTAGCTTTAAAATAATTCGGAGTTATGACGTTAGTCGAAACTAAATCTGCCTTAGCAGTTTTTATTGGCTTTGTGCCATTAGCAAAGTGAACTGGTTGACCAGCTAGTTTAGCCATATCACTTGCTTTAATCACGTCTTGCCAAGGCATTAGCCAGCGCTTAGCATTGCGACCTTTAACAACTTCAACAGTACCATTTGGATTTAATATCCCTTCACGGTTACCAGTTGCTGGTGAGTCGTTACCGTCATTGAGTATGGCTGGTGTGACGTACTGTTTGCGCCAGTCTGTTCCTCCAGCAAAGTGAAAACTACCAACATGGAATTTGTCCAGTTTATTAGAATCACTAACCAACGAATTGTTGAACTTGCGGTTTTTAGCAAGTGCATCTTTTTGGTACTTGTCAGTAGCGCTCTTGGCTTTAGCGTAGTTTGGAGTAGCAACTGTACCTGCAGTAATAGCTTTCGGGGAGCCTTTACCATTGGCATAGCCTGGCAAGGTCATCCCTTTGCCTAAACCACCATTAAGAATTTTAGCGCTTGGACCAGCTGGTAAAATATTTTCTCCAGCTTGAATTTTAACGATTTCTGGGCCATTGGCACCAAGCAAACGTGCATAATTGCCATTGACGTGATAGCCAATTTCAGTACCAGCTTCACCAACTAAGGCATAGTGACTAGCACCACCTCGACTGCCCAGAGCATGTGAACCAACTTTCTTACCACTAAATATTTTTCTAATATTCGAATGACCATCTGTTAAATCAATCGAATGGCCAAAATTACTGAGATTGGATTTAATATTATCAAACCAAGATACAAGCCCGTTCCATTTATCTTTAAACCATTTAATCACATCAGTAACACTCGACTTAAGCCCGTTCCACATACTATGCGCGGACCAGCCTAGATTCTCTAAGCTCCAGAAATTCTTTGGCGGTTTATTGGCATTCCAACCAGTTTGGACAGATTTAGCAGCACGTGCTGAAGCATCACTAATAATTGCAGACCAACCGCCGTGCTTGGTTGACCAACCTAAATATTGCAATGAGAATATATTTTTAGGCGGCTTTTTAGCATCCCAGCCTTTCTTAAACGAACCCATTGCTGACTTGGCACCAGCACTGACTTTCTTGACCGTATCGTGTGTAGACCAGCCCAAGTTCTCAATACTCCAAAAATTCTTGGGTGGCTTTTTGGACTGCCAACCGCTCTTAAAACTGTGAACAGCTTGACCGCCCCAACCGCCAACAACTTTGCCAATTTGTGAGCCCATCGCTGCGCCCAGCGGTCCACCAAAGTAAAGTCCGATACCGCCACCAATGCCTGAGCCAATTCCAGCCCCAATGTCTTGATAGCGTTCTTTAGAACCAGCTTTTGCCTTAATTCCTTTATAAATGCTTAATCCAGCATCTGCAGCAACTCCTACTGCCGCTGCGCCAGTTGCTAGTTTGCCTGCGGTAGATAAGCCACCAAAACCTTCTTTAGTTGAATGAACTGATTGAAGTATTCCGCCCAGTTTACCTTTTCCGATATTTTTACTAAATAGGCCTTTAAATGAATTTTTAAAACTAAGATTTTCTTTACTACCAATTATTGCAGAACCTAAGCTCGCCTTAGCTCTTGAAATTATATCTTCCTTTTTGATAATCTTTCCGGCTTCATCTTTAGTTTCTGAGCCAAATAGCCAACCATAAGCACTAGGAATAGCACCTTTATTCTTAATAACATTTCCAGCTTCATCTTTAGTTTTAGACCCAAATAGCCAACCATAAGCACTAGGAATAGCACCTTTATTCTTAATAACATTTCCAGCTTCATCTTTAGTTTTAGACCCAAATAGCCAACCATAAGCACTAGGAATAGCACCTTTATTCTTAATAACATTTCCAGCTTCATCTTTAGTTTTAGACCCAAATAGCCAACCATAAGCACTAGGAATAGCACCTTTATTCTTAATAACATTTCCAGCTTCATCTTTAGTTTTAGACCCAAATAGCCAACCATAAGCACTAGGAATAGCACCTTTATTCTTAATAACATTTCCAGCTTCATCTTTAGTTTTAGACCCAAATAACCAACCATAAGCACTAGGAATAGCACCTTTATCAAAGCTAAATTTTTTGGCTTTTTTATCCCATTTAAAAGAACCGATTAAAGACGAGCTTGCTTTTCTAAAAGGCGAAGTAATTTTGTCAGCAGCCTTTACTGTAGATATCCCCACGATTAACTTAGCAAGCCATTCTATTACTGTTTTGTTCTTGGCCACACTGTCCATGAACTCAGCAAATGAATGGAATGCATTACCACTTTTATCTGAGTTTTTGCTAATTAGTCCAAAAGTTTGACCGATATCAATAAAAACAGTTGAGAAGTCTTTCCAGATATCTTTACCTAAGATACTGCCAATATCTAAAACATCTTTTACAGCTTTTGAGATGTCAGATTTATGCTTATCAAGCGTGATAACAATATCACTTATACCATTACCAATTGTTTTGGCACCATTCTTCAACTCTTTTGAAAGCATAATGTCTTTCAGTGCCTGCAAACCAGATGACTTAGCACTAAACAGGGGCTTGGTCATAGTGCCTTCAAGTTCTTCCCAACGCTTCTTCATTTGGCCTATGGCTCCGCCTTGAGTATTGCCATAGGCTTCAAAAGCTTTGTCAGAATACTTGCTAGCGCTAGCCATCCAAGTTTGAAACTGTTTCTGAGTGACATCACCAGTCTTAAGCAAATTCTTCAAACTATTTTCACTCATGCCAGCACCTTTAGCTAAGGCGGCATAAAACGTTGGAGCTGATTTAGCAACTCTATTTAATGCAGAATAAGAAACTTTACCATTTGCTCCAACTCTCATTAGACCACTTGCTAGATTTTCTATTGTCTGACCGTCTAGCTTAGAACTATCGCCAATGCCGGCAATTGTCTTAGTGATATCCATTGCACCTTTATTACCAATGGTTGACCAGTTAAGCATTTTAGCTTGAACATTAGCTACCTGATCATCATTCATATTGGTATTGTATTTAAGTACATCAAGCTGTTTGTCTAATTGCTTAACAAACTTATCAGAAAAGCCCATGTTCTTAAATCGGGCATCAATTTTACCTAATAAGCCGTTATATGCCATACCTTCGGTATAGATATTCTTGAATTGTGAACTAAGATTGTCCCATACATTAGTAACAGCATTACCAATTATAGAGCTAGAAAAAGCATCCCTTAATGTATGGCTTGCTTTTTCAATTTTTTCAGTATCAGTGTTTTTAACGGACTTATTAAAATCATCAGCTTTATTTTTGCTTTTTTCAAGTTCTTTAGTAAAGGCATCTACTTTATCTTTACCTTGTTGCATCTCTTTGACAAAGTTGTCAATTTTAGTGTTACTTTCTTGCAAAGCTTTATCTAAAGCAACGGTTTTATTAGTAGTTGTTTCTATCGCCTTACTAAAGTTAAGTGCTTTGGTTGTATCGCTTTGTAAAGTGCTAGTTTGACGAGTCAAATTTGGCATGCTGATTTTTGAAAAAACACTATTGATTGACTGTGCTTTTTTACGCAATTTATCCATGTCATCAAGCAGTTTTTTTAGCTTATAGTCTTGGATATCAAAGCCAATGCCAACGTCCATTTGTGCAACACGGTCGCTCATTATTTACCTCCTTTCTCTTAAAATAAAAAAGCCAATCATCACGATTGACTATCATCTCCTCCAAAAATAGCTAAGCCGATACTATTGGCTATTAAATTGGCCCTCATTTTAAAAACTTTGTATGCGGTTCTTGTAAGAACTGCACGTACATCAATTGACATATCTTCAACTTCAGCAATTGATTTTGCTAACCCAGCATTGATAATTAAAGCATCATTGACATATCTTTTAGCAAGTTCATCAATTTTAGTATTGTCAGCTACCCATTCACCATTATTATTGGGAAAAAATAGCTCTGTTTGATTAGCTGCGGAGAAAAAATCTCTGCAATTCTAGTGCAATGTCTAAAAAACCGTTAACATGTAATGCTTTGGATATTGCATTAGCAATGTCATTAGCAACTTCATTGATATGTTTAGCATCATCTAAGTCCTCTAATGATAGTGTCTTACCACTAGTTGACTTGATTGCATCTAGTTCAGTGGCAAAGTCAAAGAATTGCTCTAGTTCGTTGGACTCATTAGCACCACGGGCACTACGGATTAAATTAAGCATATCCCTAACATTAGTAAAGTGGAATAAAAACTTATGCTTTTTGCCATCATAGTCTTCGTATTCTAATTCTTGCTCAACCAAGCTAGTCTTTTCAATATCTTCGTTAACGGTCTTAAAGCTCAAGTGTGGGAATACTAGTGCTTTATCAAGCAAGCCCTCAATTAAGTCACCGTACTGGACCATATTATCTCCAGCATTCATGAAGTGCTGCAATCTCACACGGTCACGGCCGCCAAGCCGGCGCATAGTAATAGTCAGCTTATGCTCTTTATCATGCTCATCAGTGTATTTCACTTCTTTTTTGATTTGGCCTTTGGCAGTATCTTCAATTTCTTTAATAATATCTTTTTTAGACATACTCAATTCCCCTTATCTTACTTTACCGCGTCTTCATCCATACCATTTTCTAGCTGGAACACATCAACCACCCATGTTCTTGCTGTAATTGAATTTGACATATGTCCATCTGGGATTTTTTGAATAAGACAACCATTAAAGTTGGCGGTTTCGCCCCAGTTGTCATTGACCATCCTCATATTAAAGGCACTTGTACCCGAGCCACCTTCATAATTTCCTTGTAATTTGTAAAGTTGAAAAAGGACTTTGTTAGCAAAACCTCCTTCACTGGCATTAATAGTTAAAGTACCAGTTTTAGAGTGGTTGACTACACCAATGGGACTGCCGTTATAGTCACTACTGATTGTGGTGTCATTTTCTGTTTTCGTCCATGAGAAAGCCTCTCCGTTTTGGAAGTCGGTCAACTCGACTGTCTTAATACCTCCTTCCAAAGGAATGTCAGCGTATAGATGAGTAAATCGCGTATCTTTCAATGAAAATTGCTTACCATTTGGTAACGTAACAGTGTTTGAAGCCATTTATATATCCTCCTTATTTAGTAATCTCAAGTGTCATGTTAACTTTTTCAATTGCAGTAGCCAGTGTGCAAGTAACTTTTGTGCCACGATAAATTCTATTTTTGTAATCGCTAGGAGCTACATTCTCACGGCTGGTAGTAATCACTGAGTATACTGGTTTACCGTTATCACGAACTAATAATCCTTTGGCACCGATTTCAGTCATGACGCTTTCTAACTGCGCTTTTAGCAAGGCAATACCATCATTGTCATATGGTAAATAGTCAGTACTGGTCAAAAATCTTTGCATTTTAACTTGGATGGCATTTGTGATGTACTGGGTACCAAAGGTATGGTCAATATATGTGCCATCAACAGCTTTTGAATTTGATACCACAATATCGCCAGCCTTATTAGTCATGGTTAGACCGTTGTATGCCATAATTTGTGCATATTCAGCCTCTGTCCACTCGTTAGAATCGATACCAGTTAAATCATGGATTCTCATCCAATCTAATGGAATGTGGCTAATAGCATATGCTACTGACTCCACTTCTGGAAATTGGCCCGCATTGTTGTTGGCAAAAATAATGGTGTTACCTAATCTATTTTTAGAAACAGAAGCCACTTTTTCAGCTACAGCGTCATAAATTTTCTTTAAATCAGCAACATTGTCAACTGCGGAAACTAAAATAGTCTGTTGATTGTCATATAAATAATTTGATACAGCAATAACAGACTGAATATATTTGTCTTTTACTTCTTTGGCTTTGGCTACATCCGTTTTGTCGTAATCTGGCATTGCCATTAATACATATTTGGCACCGCAATACAGATTTGGAATCAAACCAGCCACATAGCCATCAACATCAACCGTTGTTGTTTCCAAATTATTCGTTACTTTTGCACCGTCATTAGTAGCTTGAGCATTAACATCGGTTGGTTTGGCTGGTTTATTAGTTGCTTGTAAAACTTGGACAGTAGTGTTGCTTACTTTAACAATATCTAATCGTCCATTTTCAGCTTCAGCAAAGTAAGCCTCAGCCTTTTTATAAACGTCTGAATCAGTGTCAAAATCGGTTGCCACGTCTTCAGCATCATAATACGGCACTAGCTTATTATCGGCATTTTCTGGTTTAACAGGTGCTAATAATAAAGTATCAATAGTTGGATTCATTGGTGCATTTTTAATAATCACGCCAATGCTGATATCCGAATTTCGTTTGGTCAAAATTTGACTCATATTATCTTCTCCTTAATTTAAAAAATGTTATTTTTTGTTTCTAGAACGCCGTTTAAATCGACATCTTTAATTTCTTTGTCACCTTGCGAGCGGTCAATCCAGTCATCAACAACTTGCAATTGCACATCAACACCACTGACACATTCAAATCTTGTAGCGAATTTCTCATCCATATTTGGCAAATCATCGGCACTGATAACCATCAAGCCATGCTGTCTTAATCGTGAATGCAAATCTAACGAACATAGTACCTTTCTGACAGTATTAGCCATATCGATTGCATCCATGTCATTGTCAGCGTGTGACTTAATCTGAATTTTCATGGTGTACATTTCATTGTTGGCACCGTTGTAGACTTGAGGATTATACCAATCGTAAATAAAGTAAGTGTAGAAAGGCAGCTCCGGACGCTCTGTGACTTCCATTTCAGGGATGAAAGGATGATCAAGCAAGGGCAGCTGCTCTTTTTGTGCCTTAATACCAGTCAGCAGGTCGCTGATTATCTGCCGAGTTTGCATTGCTCTCCTCCTTATCTTTGGTTAATTGGTAATAAATAAGCTTTGCATTCGTGTTTTCTGTGATACTAGTTACCTTATACTCAACACCACTTAAAACGTCTAGAACAGCCGTATTTTTACGATAACCTGCTGTTCTGCTTACCCATATTGCCTGATAAATTGGTACATCCCCACCACCGCCATTTTGAAAGGTGATAGCTGGGTGGGTAGTTACGATTAATGGCTCATTAACTTCGATTGTTCCCTTTTCAGTAGTTATCTTTAGCGGTCTTTGCAACCTTTTAAACATAAAATTAAAGGAATTGAAGTTAACAAAGCTACCCAATGTTTACTTTAGCTCCATCGCTAGTCGCCTCAACATTTACTTGTCTGGGCGCATCTGGATTTGTAGCAGGTACAGCGAAGGCTGGTACTGGTACTTTGTCAGACACCAAGTTGCTATTAGTATCTTTAATCGCTACCAGATAGTCACCAGCTTGCACCTGCGTTCCAGCTGCTAACCCAGTGATATCTACTTCTGTGTCTGTTGTCCCCGTAAATAAAATTTTGTCTAGATTGTCTTTCCCATAAATAACTGAAATTAAACTCATCTTTATTATCCTTTCACTATGTCATATGTGATACTGTCATGTAATTTCCCAGTATCAATTAGTGGATTATTGAAACCTTTATTAGCTACCGTTAGTGGTGCGTTTGGCGGCGTCTTCCACTTCTCAATCGTCTTTTTAAAATCATTAGCTATGCGATTACCAAGCTTTTCATAAACATCCTCAGCAGTACCTTGACCACGTAAAATATTCGCGACCAATTCCCCAGCATATTGCAACCAAAAATGTTCTTTGTGATCAATCGTCCATCTGAACGCCGCACGAGGCGGGATTGTTACTGACTTAAGCTTAACGATGCCACCATGACCATTGGGAACAGAGAGATAATCGCCGTTTTTAGGGTAAATTGTCATCCCATATTCGTTTACTCTAGCTATCATCTGCAAAAAACCATCATCAGTTGGAACACCAACGATCAGCTGATACCTTTTTAATTTTTCATACTCTTCTAGTGCTTGAGGTATGTTGTTAAATTGACTAGTTGTCACTCCACACCGCCCCCTTCTGCATATCGGCTAAGTATGGCTTAGTCAAGTTAATATACAGCTGCCAAAATGGATTATTAGCCAGCGTTGGAGCAAACATAGTCTGCTGAGCGCCTAAAATAGCAGCACTTGCCACATTACCATTACTGCCAGTAGCAATTGCATACACAATCGTACAAGCTAGATATGTAATAGCTAATGACCATGAACTTTTCGGTAATATATCTAAGCGTGCAGCAGCTGTTGCATCGTCAATCGCACTGTTGAGCAAATCATCTGACAATTCAATCGTCAAATTAGCAGTTCTCTGCTTAACTTTAGTTAGAATCGCTTTTTTCTGCTCATCATTCATGATTATTTACCGCTGTTTGGCTTATCTGGTGTACTTGGTTTATCTGGTGTTGATTTGCCTGAATCAGCTGGTTGAGCGACTTTAACACCAAAATCAGCTGGAATCTTACAACCATAGGCAACTACGTTAATCTTACGCATATCGTTTGCTGGCTTATAGATTGGCTTGGTACCGGACAATAAGTCAGCTCTAAATGTGGTTGGGCTCGTGACTGTCTCATCAACAGTAGTACCCAAAACTTGCATGGTAGTAACACGCTTGTTAATGATTGAAGTAGTCCCGCCATTCTTAAATTCATCACGTACAACCTTGACACCATCATTTGGTACTTGGGATGCATATGATACTGAACCTTTACCAAACATATAAATCACAGTAGTGCCATCTGCATTTAATGGAATACGGTCATCAGTAACCACTTGTAAACCGTTATATGTGAGAATTCTCTGACCTGTACTTTGCTCCTTAGTTGGAATCATGTCCTTACTACGCCAGAAGTATGATACTGCTGAGTTAACAGCCACAGTCGTGATACTATCGTCAACATCCCCAATGCGAGATAATGCTTGTAAGAAGCGATTAACATCAAATTCTTTTTCGTTACCCAAATCAACTGACTTAGCTGCAGCAATATCAGAATTTAAGAACATCACTTTGAGGATGTTAATGAGGCGTTGATTATCAAGCCGCAACCACCAGTCAGAAAATCTGTCTTGAATTTGGCCAGTGACATTGGCACCAGAAATTAATTGACCGAAGTCAGTTGCTCCGTATGCCTTAGTTTCATACAGCTTAATGGCTTCGCATATGCCACTGGTGAGGGATGTGGTCTTGATGTCCGTTTCATCATTCCATTCATCAGCATCCCCAGTTAAATCATTCAGGTATGGTAGCTCTACTCGTCTACCCGCTTGCAATAGCCGTGGGCCTAAGACTGAATCATTAGTCATAATGCCTGAACTAATAAATTTATTAGTCTCACTAGAACGCTCATATAAGTAGTCGTTCCAAACTTCGGGCTCTTGTAAAGCACTTAACTTAGTTAAATCCATTTATCTATCTTGCTCCTTTTTTTAGTTCTTCATATTTTGCTGGATTAGTGCGATGTAGCTCCAGTCTTTCTTCAAAAGTCATATCTTTAAAGCTCTTTTGAGCTGAATTGTGACTTAGCTTATCAACTCTGGCTGGTGGGTCTTGCTTTCCTTTGGCATAACCGTTCACCTTACTCTTAACATCAGCAGTAACCGAGCTGATATAAGCTGCTACCTTAGCCTTAGTTTCTTCATCATTCTGGCCAACCAAGTATTTAGCAAAGTCGGTCGAGAGATTATTCTCAGATAAAATTGAAATAGCTAAGTTACGTTGCTCTGTCGCACTAATTTTGGCTTCACGTTTGGCTAAATCTGCTTCATGCTCTTCGGCTCGCTTGTCTGCTAATTGTTGTGCAGTCATATTTTGCTCTTCTTGTTGTTTAGCAAGTTCTGCCTTAATCAACTTCGGCATTTCTTTTTCTTTGAATTCATCAACCGCATTTTTGGCAGCTTGTGAGCCATTCTTTTTCAAATCATCTAACGTATAAGTCTTTTCTTTTGATTGTTTTTGTTCTGTATTATTAACACTCTCCTTTGCATTTTCTGTTTTAGTTTCTACATTTTCATTTTGTGTTGCATTTTCTGCATCCATAACATATTTCCTTTCTGTTTTACGTCCAGTAGACGAATTAGCTTTTTACGTTTAACTATAAAATCGACTGATTCTTTCTTTAACGTCTAAAAATCAAAAAGACATTGCTACATCCCCATCATAAGGAATTAAGCTACATCTACAGTTGGGATGAATTGGTATATCTGGCACATTATCAAGATTAAAAGGGCCTTGTTCACGTATTTCATCGCACTTTGGGCAAACATCTGGTTCAACAACCATTTCTACCATTGCAACATGTTGCACCTTAAACGCTGACATCATAATCTCGTGAGTAGCACGAGCTGTTTCTGTTCGAAGTAATCTGATTGTGCTTGAAGTCATCGCTTTAACAGCTTGAACAGATTGACTACGAGCATTGGAATAATCAAACATTTTCGTAACATCACGATGTGTCAACGTGCTAGATAAATGTTTATTAATCGCTGATTGAACTTGAGCTACCATTGCATCGTTTTTAAGCCACAAGTCACTGGACCATTTTTTATAATTTTCAGCAATAGATTTATTAGCTTGTTTATCTCGCTTTTTGGTTACTTTATAAGCTTTTTTAATGTCCCCAACATCAAGGTCAATACGGTTACTAACTCTGGTTTCCTGTTTTTGCGTGGAAGCTAAAAAAGTAACCCCAATGATTGCTGATATTAGATAATTTCGATTAATCCCTGCTGTTTGTGAGTAATAGCGATAGCGTGCCCGAGCATCTGGTGACAATTCCGACATTGTGACTTGGTCAACTGCTTGCTTCCACTGCTGTAAATCCCAATTGTTTATCTTCTGAGTCACTTGTGTTGGATCTAAACCATTCTTGTTACCGTACTCAGCAATAAAAGCATTGAGATGATTAGCAATAAAGAGTAATGCTTGCCGATAGTCATATTCGGTGCCGCTATTGTCCTGCTTGTCTCGATTCAGTAGTTCTCTTATCCGTGCTTTCGCTTGTGCTGTACTTACCTGCATTACTTAACTCCTCGTCTGTCATCCCTGCTTTAGAGACAGCATATGCTTGTTGCTGCATCTTTTCGGATTCCTCACTTACTCGCTCTGATTCAATCTCTGAATCCACACCAGTAATGCTTGCGATATTGTCCTGAATGGTTTCATCACTGACCACGCCAGTTTGCTTAAGTTTGACCATTTCATCGATGATTTTGGCATCATTCTTCGGCAGGTTATTGGTAAAGCTGATATGGAACCGAGAAACCAAATCTGGATTCTCTACTTTAGCTGTAAGTGACCAATAGTTACCCAGCAAGGTTAGTCTGCGTTTAATTCCTTTGGTATAGAGTGCCTTTTGCATGGCTATTTCTTGGTCAGTACCCCACAGTTTATAAGACAAAGCCTCGCCTGATGTATTGCCTGAAAATGCTTCATCAGTCATATCTGGCGTGTTTGTGTCTTTGTGAATATCATGCTCTAATCGCTTCATGTACGTGAGCCAGCCGTCAGCATTCAATTCCTTGGTCAGATATTTTGCATCGGAAGGAATAACTGTTGTCGAGCCTGTTTCTTCGTTTTCTCTGATTGCTGGCTTTAAATAAATTATGCGATCATTAGGGTCAACATCTTTGTATTTGACACGTGGTTGACCACTATCGTCATACATTTGTTCGCCATTTTCATCCAGCACTGGAACTGATACCTTTGTCTTGATATCTCCAGTAATCAATAGATTGGCATTGCTAAAGTTTTCTTGACTGTTAGCCATCTCAGACATGCTTTTATCGTATGCATCAATGGCATCTAGCTTTGATTCCCATGCACCTACTCGGTCTCTATTCAGTCTGAACTCTGTAATTGGCACCTGCCTAAAATTATGAGTGTCGAAGTCACCCATATACTCTAAATGGGATGCCAAGTCATTGTCTGCCTTAAAATGGAATATCTCCATATCTGTGTAGACATCAACATAGTATTTTTTTGTGTTGTTGTAAGACACGAAGTTAAAGTTGACAGCAAAGAGTGAATGCTGATTAATCGTTGTGTCGTATACAACAAAAGTATTGGCTGGGTCTAGTACCGCAAAAGCTGGATCTGTTGTGTTCTCATGTATGTACATCAACTCATAGGCTCGGCCAGTGTTCATGAGATTAATAGCCATGTCTTTTTCATGCGAGCTCTCATCGTTAGCTTCATTAAATTGGTCAACTAAGTTCTGGATATTCTCTTGCTCCGATTCATCAACATCTGAATCGCTAAATTGAAAGTCCAACGGGTTACCGAACTGGTAGCCTACTCTCAGACTGGTAATGTACTTAGCAAAGCCACTCGCTACACGGTTATCGGCTGTCTTTCTCGTCTTATTGCTATTCCAGTAGTGAATGTCATTATCCCCGTTGTAATAGCGTTGAAGAGTAATTATTCGTGGCACTTGATTTGTGTAAAAGTCACGAACATAGTTCTGAACTAGTTCAGTTAGCTTATTTAAATCAAACAAAGCTGCTTGCCACTCATCTGCTGGCATCCTATATATCTGGTTACTGTCAAAGCCAAAGTGTGGTCTTTCACCGTTTAATAGATATCTTGTGTTATATCCAGGATAAGGACTTGGCAAACTACTGGTATGCGCATCCCTGTCATTTGTTGCTGCCATTCATTTACACCCCCATATTATTCAAAAATTCAACTTGGTCTGTTATTGAACTGTTTGCTACTCGCTTAGGCATGATATACCGCTCAAAGGCATATCTGAGTGCATCCATAGCGTGGTTATTAGCATCAACTGGTTTGTTTAGCCAATTACCCTCTTTATCACGCGCATATGAATACGAATTGAATTCAGCAATTGTGTTTTTGCAGTTTGGCTTAACGTGTATCTTGTAGTCCTGTAAAAAAGTGATTCCCATCATGATTGATTCCTTGCCTTTCACGCACCGTTCAATCTTTCTAATTCCTTTGGCTCTTAGCCACTGAATTAGTCTACCCTCTGCACTATCAGCAATAATTTTCGTATTCTGGAAGTGATGCTCACGTAGCCACCTAAGCAGCTGCTCGTTGGTCATCCCATACTCATACATCTCATCATAGATATAGATATTCTTGCCTGCTGTATCAATTACTGCATTGACTAGTGCTGTCGGATCATTCGTTAGGCCAAAGTCCATGCCGTGTGCAACATTATGGTATTTCCGTTGCATTTCACTAACATCAAAATCTTCAACCAACACATTGTTGTAAACTAGTCCTTCAGCAATGCCCCAATCGCCCTCACAAACGATTTTTGCACGTCTAGGGTTAGTTCTGTATAAATCCTCATATCGCGAGCGGTCTTGGTCATCTAGCCATTCATTGCATCGATATGTGGTAGTCTGTGCAAACAAATCTCTCACGCGCGTTTTTCTGTCAAAAAACATTGATTTGAGCCAGTGATTCTCCGACCACGGGTTAAAAGTAACTGTTATTTGCTTAAAAAAATTAGCGCTGTCATTGGAGCCTCTTATACTTTCGACCACTGTTTCAAACTTCTCACGCGTCTCAACCTCATAAGCCTCTTCCAGCCAAAGCCACGACAAAACGCCAACAGGAACAGCTATAGATGTAATCTTCAAAGGGTCATCTAGTCCTCTGAAGAGTATCTTTTGTCCGGTTGGCTTATACGTGATTTCTGGCATTGACATATTAACTGTGAATAGTTCATTGGCGTGCAACTTGTTGATTGCCCAGCAAATATCAGTGTATGTTGACTGCCTGTTTGTGTTCGAATAACGCCTTATCACAAGGATATTTGCCCACGAATACTGCATTAACCGACTTACTAAGTTAAGAGCAGTAGTCTTTGATTTCTTGCTACCACGTCCGCCCTTGACCACACGATAGAAGTGCTTGTCATTCCAAAATTGCGAGTAGC
The DNA here is from genome assembly GCF_003692985.1 of Lactobacillus sp. ESL0237. Taxonomy (NCBI): domain Bacteria; kingdom Bacillati; phylum Bacillota; class Bacilli; order Lactobacillales; family Lactobacillaceae; genus Lactobacillus; species Lactobacillus sp. ESL0237. The sequence goes on from NZ_REHE01000014.1 coordinate 28,800, forward strand.
CTTTGCCGATAATTTCGCTAATCGTTGGTGTCGACATCTTCATCGTCATCTCGATTCATATCAGTGATAATGATTGGGCGAGTCTTAATGGTGTCTTGTAACTTGGTCTGACTCTTATTACGCTCAATCTCACTCTTAAGCTTTTCAGCAAGCAGTTTCTCATCTGCCGGCGAGCCTTTGCGGTCGTAGTAGATATCTGGTAGCAAGTTCTTTGCCATGAAGATTAAGACAGTCGTGTCTGGCTCAACTATGTACTTTCTCTTTTTTGTATGTGTCTTGCGATTACCCTCTGCATCTTCCCACTCCTCAACGATTACTTCAGTCCGTTCTTGTGGCACCAGCTTTGACCGCAATGTTGCTTCAACTGTATCTTTGGCTCGCTCGCGTCCTTTTTTTATAGCCTCCGAGAACTCCGAGTGTTTGCTGATATAGTCATAGAAAGTTGACTCACTAATCGGTAGCATATGGTTTTTTTGGTTGCAGATATCCTTAATCTGTTCGCCGTCCGCTATCCAATTTGTCAACTGACCAAGCATCTTCTTAACTGTTGGCCACTTTGATTTGCTCAAGCATTATCACCTTCTTTCTTGGCACTAAAAAAGAGCACCACTAGGATGCTCAATGTATACGGCTTTATCCATTATTTTACTTTCCCTTTGCAAAACAAAAACCTCACTGTAAATTAGTGAGGTTCTGTTAGTTTGGAACCCTAATGTTTTCTGAACTTGATCTCTAAGTGTATAGTCAGGAGTCGAACCTGACTATACATACTACCGAAGCCCGCTCGCCAGTGTTAACTCTCAAAACACTTTATGGGTCATCGCAGGCTATTGCGGTGTCGAGAATCGAACTCGGCTACAACCATTACCGCAACTCTTTGCTTTGTCTTTGTATTTAAGGAGGTTAGAAATGAATAAAATCTAGCTAGTTTAACGTCGTTTTGGACGGTCTTAATAGCTATTAGGAATTACCCTAATTTTTTGACAATACCATAATACAATAGATTATGACCGCTTGG
>NZ_REHE01000015.1:0-11481 GCF_003692985.1 Lactobacillus sp. ESL0237
TTGAAATTCCTGACGGACCAGTCATTGTAGAAAACGTTTCTGCTGAATTAGTATTTTTCACAGGTCCCATGGATTTGGTGTTAGATTTAACACTTACTTTCACACTACTTTTTGCTGCTTCAATCTTGTTGCCACTTAAAGATAACAAAGAAATAGTTAACATCATAGTAACTAGTACCAATAATCTATTTATTTTTTCAATACATATACCTCTATTTCTATAAAACTATATTTATATAGTAGCATATTATGTGTTATTTAAATAATTATATAATGCTTTTAATTGGTATATGTATTGTTCTTACAATCCTCGTGCGCAGTAGGGAGTTACGTATCGCTATTGCGGCAGCAGGAATCGAACCTACTTACAACCATTACCGCAGCTCTTTGCTTTGTCTTTGCATTAAATTGAATTGCATCAACAACAACTGGTTTCTTTTTATATTTCATGTTTCGCTCCAAACAAAAGGACGGCTGTTGAGTCGTTCTTTTGATAATTATATTTATTTCAGATATATAAAGGATTGTGGTGCATATTTAATTCCAATCTTATCTAAAGAAAATGGATCTTCATACTTTTTTATTTTTTGCAGTTTAATTGCATAGCCTTTATCTCTACCCTTGAAATAGTTATAAAAAAAAGATTCATCTATACCTGAAACATCCTTTGTTCTATTCCAAATAGTCTGTGGTGTATCTTCAATAATATGATCCACAGTAAATTCACCAACAACTTTAGAAATAGGACTGCTAGCATAAATAACGACTCCATTTACATTTTTATTTTTAAATATAACTTTTCTAAATTCATATTTTTTTTCACCCGAAAAAATCTTTTTTACGTATTCAGGTTTAATTGATAATAAGGCTTTCATTCATTTCTGCTCCTCTAAAAATATTTACGAACTGCTTCTCAGTTAGTTTTACATAACCATAATACTGTGGAGACACTCCATAAATATTTTATAATTTATCTAAATTTATTCTTTTTTTCAATGGAAGTAAATAAACCATTTTAATTACAATACCTTCTTTTTTCCGGTTAAACCACAATTTTAATTCATTTTTTGAAAAAACAGTTCCTGATCCTACAAACTTTTCAAAATCTTTATAGCTTAAAAAGCTTGAAATCTTTCTAGAATCAATAACTCTCATAATTGAAGTAATAACAGATCTATATCTTGGATACCCATTATCAAATTCATCTTTTAGCCTATACATATAAATTAAATCACCATTAGATAATTCCTTTGTATATTCAATAAACGATATATATGATTTTAAAACCGTATTAGAAGCTGCACAGTCATCAATTTTTGCATCTTCATTTCTCAATCTAACTTCTGGGAAAAACTTTGAATGATAATTTGCTTTAATGGCTAGCCATGCAAAATTTTTAGCGGCTTTAATATTTATAAACGGAAAATTTAATAGAGAATTATTTTTTTCGGAATTCTCATTTTTATATTTTCTATTCTTAACATAAATTTCTTAATTTGTTTTACCATTGATACCATATTTTTCAAAGCCGAAGTTTTTTAAAAGATTTATTAATTTTTCTTGTTTACTGAAGGTTGTTACATATACTTCTTCATTATCAGAAAAAGCAAATTTTCTTAAAGCATAAGCAATAAATCTATGCCCCATAATAGTTCCTGGTGAATCGATTTTAAAAGTTCCTATCTTCATTCTTTTTTTCTTATAAAAATAAGGAATAAAATTAGCATTTTCTTCAAATTCATTTTTTAAATACATAAATGCTTTAATATTACCATCAACTTTTACTATAGTTGCTACAGCAGACTGTGATGCTTTTCTATTAAACCAGTCATCAAATCCATCATAATCTTTTCTTAAAGAGTCGAAAAAGTTATCATTCAAATCAATTTCACTAAAATTAGCTTCTTTAATAAAGTCGTCATTCATTTTAATTCTCCTATAATGTTTTTATATAATTTGATTAAACATCAAAAAAATATGGCTTTCAAGCCTTTTTTAACTAAAAACTTTATAGAATAGTTTATATTGCATAGGAATTATCCTAGTCTTTCGACTATACATATTTTTGCATATTTCAATCCTCCTGCGTTCCTCGAATATTCATCATAAATTCCTCGAATATTCATCGTAAATTCCTCCAAAATTCCTTTTGTAAATTATCAAATCTACTTTATCTTCGAAGTTAAACTTTTCTTGAGTGGTATTCCAGCTCTCGGCAAATTCATATAGTGCTCTTTCACGGTATTTAGGATAAGCGTTATGACTGATATGGATATCTTGCCTAACTTGCCATTCTTTTTTTAAGTCTAGATACTTACTAATTAGTAATTGTGGAGAGACGCCCCTAGTATGGAGCATTGTATACTTAATCGCCTGTAGTGCAGTTAGTGCAGCTAAGCTGTTAACCATGCCTTCTTCTGCGTGATTAACCCCATTAGTATGCATCGGAGCCTTTGATAATTGTGGGCTTGATAGACTAACGCCAGCTCGTAAACTAAGCCTTTGACACTGCTTTGATAAAAACATATTTGCATTTTTAGCTGTAGCTTCAATGTCTGGCTCAGCCCAGAAACCCGTTTGCTCCATACTTAATCTAATCCTTTCGTGCAAATCTTACGGTGTAAGATATATTGATCTCCCTTGTTTAACTTTCTCCACGGCACAAAGCCAGATAACCTTTCCAACTTATAGCCAGCCTCATAAAGACACTGCTTCGTTCGCTCATAATAATCACTCGCATGTGCCATTAAAATGCCAAAATTGCGATAATTTCCGGTATAAATAAGTTGTCCAGTTGAAATAGCAACTACCCTATACTTGAACTTAGGTTTTGCTCTAATATGATATTTAGCCGCTAGTAACCGAGTTCTCTTGACAGTTACACCCATTTCTTGAGCAACTTCAGCGTTTGAATAACCTTCTTTCAACATATCCACTATTAATTCATCATCACTAATTTGCAAAATACGCTTGCTTTCTTCTTCAGCTGCAAAGATCAACTGTCTGAGCTTCTTTAAAATCGGATTACTTTCAGGAACTAAACTTAGCGAACCAAACTTGTCTTCCAGTTGATGGATTAAATCATAAGGTAATCGCATATTTACCTCCCTCCTAGATATCATCGTGCCACAAGGCTGTCACTTCTACTTGTGGCTTTTCTCCGTACCATTTTTCAACGGTCAAATCGACTACTTGCTTATCGTCTCTATATAGCCCTTCGCTTATGCACACAGCCTTGTGCAATGCGTGATTAACTTTCATCTTGGGATTAAGCCCATCTAATACAATCTTCGCTATATTGTCGCTGTCAGGCTTTTTAGTTGGTCTTTCTTCGCCACTCAGACACCTTGCCTTGCGCTTTTTTGAATAAGAAGTCGGTATTCCGAAATAAACTTTGATAGAAATAGCCATATCCTGCGATATTGGCTTATTTATGTTATGCGCTCTTCTGGCAACTTGAGCACTGTACCTAACTTGATCTTCATAATGATGCGTTTTATCAGGTGTGTAAGTAATTACATGATCATTTTGCCTAGAAAATCGTGGTCTTGCTTTACTTTTAGGTTCCCCAGGGACGATAAACTTCAAACAACGTTCCATACTCTCCTCCTAGAATGGCAAGTCATCGTCACTAATATCAATCGTGTCACCTGAACCACTAAATGGGTCTTGTGGGGCGTTGCTATTGTTACTAGTAGAATTATTACCACTGTTGCTATAACCGCCGTCATTCCCCATATTTGCGCTATTTTGCCTATCCTTTTTAGATTCGAGCAATGAAAAGCTATCAACGACTACTTCAGTTACATACACTTTCTGCCCATTTTGGCCATCGTATGATCTAGTTTGAATTCGACCATCAATACCAACAAGTGACCCTTTTGACGTAAAGTTACAGAAGTTCTCTGCAGCCTTACGCCAAATGACACAACTGATAAAGTCCGCTTCTCTTTCACCTTGAGCGTTAGTATACTGCCGATTAACAGCAAGCGTAAATGTGGCTACTGACAGCCCACTCTGCGTTGTTTTTAATTCCGGATCTCGTGTTAAGCGACCAACAAGTACAACTCGATTAATCATTTTCGGTCTCCTTTTTTCTATAAGAATAGTAAGCAACTACTATATTTTCGATAAAGAAAAACGCTGAGCATAGTGTGGCAAATAATGCTATTTTGCTTTGCCATATAAAATAGGCAATTACAGCAATTACTAAAATTCCACCCCAAGCTTTCGTATTACTTGCCCTTTTTTCAAATTTACTTTGCCAATCATTAGTTACTTCCATTTTTTATTACCTCGCTTGTTCTTTAATTGTTTTATTAACAAAGTCGTACGTTTCTTGGTCAACCACTGCTTCAGCATATGAGCCATTGTCAGCAATGAAGAATGACACCACTAACTTGCTTTCTTTTTCTTCAGCACCGAAGAAATAATCGAGTGGTATTGCCCACCACTTGTTAATGGTCCAGTCCTTAAAAACCAACATGTCATTTACTACTTCCATCAGCTTCCCCCTCTTCTATGCTTCGCTTGGTCACCTTTACATCTGCGAATTTTTCGTTTTCATCCAACGGATAGCTGTCGGGCACGTGCCCTAAGAACACGTACTTGCCATCTTTGTTTTTGCGATATAATTTTTTAACGTGTGGCATTGTCAATCCTCCATATACTTCTTTTCAAAATCCACAAAAAATTGATGTGCCTTTTGTAGTTCTTCTTGTTCTTTTCTTTGAAAAGCGCCAATACCATGTTCACAGTCGTATTCATACTGCTGGTCTGCTCGCTCATGCCATATCTTTGAGTAGATACTGTCCCAGTCAGAAGTCTGCTTATATTCGTGAACGCTTGTCGGCAATTTTTGTAAAATCAATGACACGGCTCTTATCTCCTTCCTGCATCCGGCTGACCAATCTTTCGTGATACGTCTTGTATAACTCGTCCATGCTTAAATTGGTCGTCGTGATAATGCGCTGGTTGCTTTCGTAGATGTCAAAGATAGTGTCTTGTACAAACGACGTGGCCATGTTGTTAGCACTCTCGGCGCCTAGGTCATCTAAGACGACTAAGTTGGCGTCGTGCACAATATCCGTTACGTGCTTCGGTGACCACAATCCCATCTTGTCGCTGAACCAGTTCTTCATCTCTCGAATCAATTTGTTGACGCTGATGAACAAACATCTTTCCATCGGGTCTGCGTTGTCGTTAACAGCATTAAGTATGGCCATGGTCAAGTGAGTCTTACCAGCTCCTGCGTTGCCATAAAACAAGCTATTGCCCTTTCTGTCGGGGTATTTAAGATAAGCACCCGCGATGAGTCGGGCACTCTGCTTGGCTACTGCCTCAACAGAATTATCTTGTGCTTTAAAATTATCGATAGAGCAACTGAATACATCTCTTCTGTCTACTAGAGACGCCCTCTTTAAAAATCCCCTGTTTTGCTGTATCCGCAAGTTCTCGTGCATCCGCCTATCCTGTTCTTGGATTTGCTCATGCTGGCAAACTTCACAGAATGGTGTTACTTTGTCAATTCCGCTTAGATAGACTAAGTGGCTTTCGGGATGCTTAGGGCACGTCTTATCCGACTTACGGAGGCGATGCTCAATCATCCTGATAGTTTCCTGTGTAATTCCTGTCATTTTATCCTCCTAGAATGGTAATTCATCCTCATTAACGCCCTCAATCTCACCGTTAGTAAATGCATCTGGAGCAAAATCAGCGTGTTGGGGTACATTCGGCGTTTTTTCGTTGAGATACCCCTCAAACTTAGTCCCAAACAGCGTTTGAGGTCGTAGATACTTGTTCATCTTAGAATCGTGCAACCAAGTTGCGCACTTGTTTTGGATGACCATTTTGAAATCTTCTAATGAGTACCCTTCTTTGCCCCGTGCATCTATCAATCGCTTGCTGACCGCAGATGATGACTTGTACTTAGTACCTGCCTTCTCGTTAAGATAGTCAATCACTTCTTTGTAGATAGCTGGTTCTGCCTTGGCGGAACTATATATATCTTTATCTGTAGTAGTCTCTGTGTAGTCTCTGGTATTGGTGTGCTCATTTTGAGCACATCGTCTGCTCATCAATTCGTCTAGCTTTTCTTCATCGATTGAATACCATTTAGTCTTATCGAACCCTGCTTTATTAAAATTGCCGGTAATAACAATCCCTTGTTCTTCAAGCTTAGTGAATGTTCTTCTTATAGTTGATTTAGAAAAGAATGGGAAACTGTCCTTTTTCCAATTATCATAAGTGTTGTAAATCCATCTTCTGCCATTGATCTGTTTAGCTGATTTTGAATGCAGCCAATAATTTAATTGTTGCAAAACCATTGCTTCTCTATCGCCATTTGACCCTAGTGCAACTGCGAGGTCAGTATCAATCACAATTGGATGTTTGCTGTATAGCCATTTTGCTTTCATCTGATTACTTCCCTCCAGAGAGTTTTTGGAATGCTTCCAAATCTTTGCCTTTTAAGGTATTGGCAAAATTCTGGGCATTCTGATTTCCTTCCATTGCGTGTTTGACAACCAAACTCATCAGTACGTTTTGGCCATTATAGTCAACCGTGTAGTTTTCCCAACTGTGCTGGCTTGGCTTGGCTGACGATTGCCTTACTGGTCGCGGCTTAGATGCTTGCTCATTGCTCTTCTCCTCAGGTAAATCCTCCCCTGCATAGACACTTAAGCCTAATCCCGCAATTGCTAGTGCTTTTACCAAAGCTCGTTGCTGGGTCTTATTAATTTCAAAATAGGTTGCTTGGGATAAAGCTTTGTTGCGGTAATCCATGACAAACAGCTTTGAGCTGTACTCTTGTCCCTCAATGGTCACAACTGCTTCAACTTCATATCCGGCAGCCGTTTGTCGATAGTCAACATCTCTGCCAGTAGCTACCCAGCCCTCTTTAGTTAGAATGTATTCAGGAAATTCTGTGATTTTGTAGTTTGCGTCTGGGTATGCTTGCTTAACTAATTTCCATGCATTCGCCCAACTGAGATAATCTAGTCTGCCCTTTTTGTCTAAGTAGGGCTTAACATCAATTTCCGATAAGGTAGCAAAGACACTCTTTTTACTTTCAGTCATCATGCATTCCTCCTTAACTAATTATTGTTCTGCGGTTAGGCTCTAGATGTGCCCCTGGTACTTCCACGCCATCTTTTAAATCCTTATATATTTGATTTGTGTTAACTCTAGTAGATTCAGTTACTTTAGTAATTTTGTATTTATCTGGCAGTTTTTTCTCATCTGAAATAATGGTTTTTTGTCTTGCACCTCGTGTCTTTAAAAGATAGTGTTTCGTTTGAAGTTGCTTAATATGGGCGTTGTCTATAACGTCGGTCATATATTTTTGTAGATTGTCTTTCTGCTTTTCTAAATGACTTTTTTGTTCTGATAGTTCTTTAATCTTTTTAACAAGGAAAGCAATATTAGCTATATCCCGCTCAATCAATCCAGCTAAACCGTCAAGCTTTTCATCTCTAGTTAATTCCAGTGAATCAAGCGTATCTTTAAGTGTCTGTGGGTCAATGTCGTCACGGTCTGCAATTTGCTTAATTGCATCATTAATTTCAAATAAATTCATAATTCAGTACCTCACTCAAACAAATCGCTAAGTTTTACGCCGTTGTAGCAATCAACTAGGACATCAGTCATGTTATCTAAGCCCATCATTAAGTCATCGATAAAATCGTATTTTCTTCTGTAGCCTAGTTCATCAGCCAACTTGTCAATCGAGCCGCCATTAGCTTTAAGCCTGCTTCTTAAGTAATCTGCAGCATCATCATATGCATAGTCAATATCGTTGGCATAATCTGTGTTGATGATCGATTCAGTCTTGTCATAAAGCAAAATTGCATCTGGATCATCTTTTGCCAGGCTACGCATTTCTTCATCTTGATTGATTTGATAAATAGTTTTCGATAATTTTTTGCCAGTTTTAACTTCCATATGGTATAATCTCCTTATATGGTTTATATTTTGAGTCCGATTGCTGTCGGACTTTTTTTGTGTCTAAAACGGTTCTGGGCAGCTGGCTAAACAAATTAGCGGTAGTACCGTAACAATTACTATTAGCAAGAAGAACACGATTGCGCCTTTCTTCGATAGTGGCGGCTCGCCGTTGCTCCCGAAGTCTGTCCATGTGTTTAAAAATTCTGTCCATTTTTCAATCAACCTTTCAATCATGGTAATTTCGCGTTCCAATCTATTTCACATCTGTTTTTGTCTAGCCATTCTTGTGCTGGCTTTTCAAAAATGAAGGTACGACTCCCTTCTTCAGTCTTGCGTGGATTGACTACCCAACCTCCATTTTTAATATTGGTTTCTGGAAATTCGTCAAAGATGAATAGTCTTATCCACTTATCCGACTTGCTTCCGCAATACTTTTTCGAGAATTCTTTCATCTTGATTGTTTTGCCTTCCAGCGACTCAGCTGGAACATAGCCACGCTCTTGCATAATTGCATCCACAACGGTAATTAATGCACCAGTCGGAATTGGCAATTCAATGACATCTTTGACATCTTTCGTTTCCATTAGTTTTCTTCCTTTCTTGATATAATTAAGTCATCTCAACTAAGGAGGTGATTATATGAAACTTGATCAAGACTGCGTTCGTGACGTTTTGCTCTATCATGAGCATAAAAGATAACGCCATAACTTTTTGTATTTTGTTTTAAAATTTTCGAGTAATCATTTGATTGCTCTTTTTTATTGCTGTCTTTTTCCATCATTACGCCTCTTTAGCTTCATAACGATCAAACCATTCTTGCTGATTTGCTAAATTTAATGCCTTTTCAGCTATAGTGCGCCAAACATGTGGTGTCGGATACCATTTGCCATCAACTACTTCGCTGGCTTGATTTTCAGCTGAATCAACAAGAAATTTAAGTTCCTGCACCGACCTAGTCATTTCTTTATCGCGCTTATCAAATTCTTCTTTTGTATACTTCATGTTTTGAACTCCTTCTTAGTATTCCTTTTCCCAAACTTTGTATTTGATAGCGAAATCTTTAACCACTGCCATGTAGATTTGCTTAAGTCGCTTGTCAGCATCAATTACATCTAATCTGTTCAAACGATCAATTGCTGACTTGCATGAACCGTTAAGTGCCATTCTTTGCCTTAAATTAGTCAGTCTAGTTTTTAAGCTTGAACCTGCTCGTGCATCTACCTCTTTATAAATGTTACCTTGAATTTGTTGGTAAGCTCCAAAACCACCTTCGGTCTTAGCCATTTTGTGAATTAAACCTTGTGCTGTTTTACGCCACTCGGTCGTATTTAAACTAACGATTTCAGTAATGTTGTCTACCTTTTGGTCTAACCGCTTAATTTTTCTTTCGTGTTCAGCATTTACTTTTAGCATCTGGCTAAACATCTGCAGCTCCGGACTAAGTTCTTGCATATCCAATTGATCCTGCTTGTATTGCTTTTCAACTTGGATAAAATATTGACGTGCCTGCTTCCCCTTATCATTTCGCTGTATCATAGAAATTTCTTTAGCCATATCTAAAGTCATGGCGTGATCATTTTTTACTTGAAATCCTCCGTTTGCTATTGGACATTTTTGTCCAACTTTAATGAAATCAGTCTTCTCAGCAAATCCATATCCACACATTCTTGTAAACCACTTTGTGTATGGCGTTTCTATTTCTAAAAATTTATGTAACTCACGACCACTAACCGCAATCTTTCCACTGCTGTCTATTGTTGTTTTAATTAATTCCTGCATGATGTTTCCTTCTTTCTAAATTCCTAAGATTTTGGCAGCTTTAGTTCTAATCTTTTTAGAACTTGGCATATTATCGCCTTTCAATGCACGAGAAACCTGTGCCTGACTAGTACCAATCAATTCACTTAACTCTTTATGCGTCATATGACGCTTAATCAAAGCTATTTTGAATTTAATTTCTAAATTCTCAGTGGCTCTTTCTAATTCTTCTTCAACCATAACCGTTACTCCTTTCAGTATTTTTTTAATCAAGTTCTTGACTTATTTAGACAATCGGCTATACTTAAGTCATGACAAATAAGCAAATAAACGTTGCTATATCAATCTTCACTCGCCAAAGTAATTGAATTGATAGGCTAGTTTTTTCTTGCTTAATTACTTGATGAATTAAATATAAGATAATTGTCTAAATAAGTCAAGCTAATTGTCTAAATTATTTTTATGAATTTGGAGAAATGCTTTTATGACACTATTTGATAACTTAAAAATCATGGCAAAAAAACATGGGATGAGTTTGCTACAAATAAATGAAAAAGCGGGTTTAGGTAAAAATGCAATTTACAAATGGAGAACTCAGAAACCATCTACAGAAAATTTGCAAAAGGTAGCTAAAGTCCTTCACACGTCTACTGATTACCTTTTAGGAAATACAGACGATTCCTCACCTGTTTCTAAAGATCATCACGCAGTAGACATAGAAAACGACGAATTATTATCTTATCGCGGTCGCCCTATTCCAGATGATTATCTAGATATTATAAAAAATTTGATGGATTCTGATATTGAACACGGTAGGAAGCGGTGATTTTTTGACTGACTTAATGCAATTTTTGTTTGACTTCACTTTTTCACAAGGATTTGGCGTTGCTCAAATTTCTAAAGATGAAGAGTATCGCCCCCTTGCTGATAAAACTAGAAATTTAATTATTATTAACACTAATTGGAAAAATAAATCTGAATTACCTTTCATTATTGGCCATGAAATAGGACATCTAAAGAGCATCATGCTGACTTGTATTCACTGAACCTAATCTTTGACTACGCCACACGACAATACGATTGTTTTAATGAGCCAAGCGAATTTATGCAAGCATATGGTATACCGGTACGCATGTATGATGATGTGGTTGAATTATTTAGAAAACACAATGATTTATTGTTTTAAAAATAAAAAAAGCCTTCAAGATTCGGGTTGACAGTTGAATCTTGAAAGCTAATATAACAATACGCTTAAAATAATAACGCTTACTATATATAATTTTATCATAGTTTTTAATGCTAAAAGAGGTAAAAATGAAACAAAAGCACTGTGGAGTATGCGGTAAGAAAATAGGCTTATGGTCATCACAATATGTTTTAAAAGATGGCATAATTTGTAATAATTGTGCTACTAAAACTCAGCTTTTGAAAAAGTCAAGCCAAGCTAAAATGGATGATTATTTTCAATCTCATACAATTGCTGAAATACACAACTTGCTTAATATTTCAAACCAATCTTCAAATAATGAAAACCAAAAAATAAGCGATTCTTCAAATAAAGCAAATTCTTTTTTTGATATTTTTCATGTTCGCGAATTAAAAGAAGAGATTGTAAATTTAAAGACTGAGAATGCTAATTTAAAGAAAGAAACTGAGCTTAAATTGAGCGTTCAGCAAATGAAACCTGTTGAACTTGATGCTCTTATTGAAAAAAAGAATTCTGAATTGAATGAATTAGATAAAATAATTAAGACTAAGCAGAATAAAGAAAAACAACTT
>NZ_REHE01000016.1:0-5320 GCF_003692985.1 Lactobacillus sp. ESL0237
TTTGAGAATGGCTTCAGATAATGGGGTAGACTTATCTAAATATTTAAAATGAAGCAAGCAATAGCACTCTATAGTACCTAATGGGGTGCTTTTTTTAATGTTCAAAATCAGGAGGTGGTGAAATGATATTACTGAATTAAAAGGTAAACATAAAAATTAGCAGAATTATATATCGAAAAATGAAAAGTATTTTTACTAAAATATCTTAGTAAAAATATTATTCTCCTATTTACATTATACACAAAAATGTGTATAATAAAAACAGTAAAGAAAGGGGTAAAAGATGATGCCGATGAAACCCAGAGAAATCGTGAAATTGCTTAAAAGTAACGGTTTTAAAGAAAAGTCACAAAGAGGTTCACATTTGAAGCTCTACAATTCTAATACTAACGTGACTGTATTCGTTCCAATACATGCAAAGGAACTTAAAAAAGGGTTGGAACAAGCAATTCTTAGAGAAGCAGGGCTTAAATAAGCCCTTGTTTCTCATACCCCATAGGAGGTTGTAAAAATGGAAAAAGTTTTAGTGTATCCAGTCGTCCTGCACCCAGAGGAAAAAGGCTATACTGTTGAAATTCCTGATATTGAAGGCGGCTGGACTCAAGGCGAAGACATGAAAGAAGCACTGATGATGGCTGCAGATCTAATCGGATTGGCCCTTGAAGATAAAACAGAGTATCCACTAGCGTCTGATTTGGATGCTATTAAAACTGATAAAGATGACATTAAGACAATTGTCAGTGTTGACATGGATGAATATCGGCGTAAAAACCCTAAAACAATTAGAAAAAACGTTTCTGTGCCTGAGTATCTTGTTAAATTGGGAAAAGAGCAGCACGTTAATTTTTCTGCTCTTCTAACGGAAGCTTTAAAAGCCAAATTAGAAGTTTAAACAAGTGCTTCAGAGCCGAGCTAATAAGTTCGGCTTTTTTTATGCTCAGAAAGAAGGTGATAAGTACTTGAAGTTAAACTTAAAACAGCAAAAGTTTGCAGATGAATATTTGATTTCTGGTAATGCCACAAACGCCGCAATTAAAGCTGGTTACAGCAAAAAAACGGCTGGGGTTATTGGTGCTGAAAACCTTAAAAAACCTAAAATTATTTCTTACATGGAAGAGCGAAAAAAAGAAATTGAAAGCAAAAAGATTGCTAAGCAGAAAGAGATCTTCGAGTACTTAACTTCAGTTATGCGAGGCGAGCAAACGGAGACTGTAGCGACTGCTAAGGGCATTTTTAAGGGTATTGAAGTTTCAGCTAAAGACAGAATTACTGCTGCTAAAGAATTGCTTAAACGGTATCCAAGTGATCCTATTTCTAATGCGCAACTGCGTAAAATGGTTGCCGAAGCTAAGATGGCTGAATATAAAGTTGAGCAGTTAAACAGTGATGATCTAGACACGACAGTCAACATCAATTTCAATATTCCAAAGGAGGACGACAATGCAAGTGAGTCTTAAAGATAATATCTCGCCCGCATTCTATAGACTTTTCTGGGATATTCATAACAAAAAACATGCCAATTATTGGCTCAAAGGAGGACGTGGTTCGACCAAGTCCTCTTTTATTTCGCTCATGATTGTTTTAGGAATTATGCAAGACAAAGATGCTAATGCAATTGTTATTCGTAAGGTGGCAAACACATTACGTGATTCTGTATTTGAGCAATATTTGTGGGCAATTGACCTTTTACACGTTGATGAATACTGGCAATCGTCAGTTAGTCCGATGCAATTAACCTTTAAACCAACCGGCCAACAGATTAGATTTAAGGGTGCAGACGACCCACGTAAGATAAAGTCGCAAACGTTTAGGCAAGGTTACACGAAATTCAAGCATTTCGAAGAAGTTACGGAATTCAAAGGAATGGAAGAAATCCGTTCAATCAACCAGTCGTTAGGACGTGGTGGTTCCGGTATTATTACTTTCTATTCATACAACCCACCAGCAAGACAATCTAACTGGGTTAATCAAGCAGTCGATAGTGAACAAATGCGTGACGATACGCTAGTTAACTTATCAGATTATCGTTCAGTGCCTAAAAGTTGGCTTGGAGTTGAATTCCTTGCTGACGCGAGACAACTAAAAAAGGATAACGAGAAAGCATATCGACATGAATATCTGGGTGAAGTAACTGGAACTGGTGCAGAAGTGTTCAACAATATTACTACCAGACCAATTACAGATGATGAAATTGCTAGATTTGATAAGGTTTACTACGGACTTGACTTCGGATTTGCGAAAGATCCAACAGCCTTTGTCAAAATATATTGGGATTCAGCAAGGCGTCGCATTTTTATTTTTGATGAATTTGAACGTGTTGGTCTAAAAGTACGTGATGCAGTTGCGATGATAAAGCAACGTAATCCCAGAAATGAACCATTAACAGCTGATTCAGCCTCCCCTGATATGATTGCGGAATACCAAGACCAGGGACTGAACATTTATGGTGCAATCAAAGGCGGAGGTTCACGTGATCACGGCTACAAGTGGCTGGAAGATTTACGTGAAATTATCATTGACCCCAACCGTTGTCCTGATGCTTGGCGTGAATTTACTAGCTATGAATTTGAAATCGATTTAAACGGAAACTACAAGTCAGGCTATCCTGATGGCAACGACCATACTATGGACGCGACCCGATATGCTCTTGAAAGTTTAATCAGGAAAGGAGGTTTTATTAAATGGAATTAGAAGCGATGAAAAAATTGCTACAAAACACGCAAACAAGGCGAGTTAATTTTAATGCTAAATATGCTAAATCTAAAAGCTATTACCTCAATGAGAATGACATCACGATAAAAAACAATGGTGAGTCTAAAACTAAAGAAGACGATGCCGCAAAAAAGAGTAAAAATCCGTTAAGACCAGCTGATAACCGTGTGAGTTCTAACTTTCATCAATTGCTAGTTGACCAAGAAGCAGGCTATTTAGCTACCAAGCCACCAACTATTGATGTGGGTGAAGATAAGCTAAATGACCAAATCAAAGATACTTTAGGCGACAACTTTGCTTTAAGATTAAATGAATTGGTTGTTGATGCAGCCAATGCTGGTATAGCATGGCTACATTATTGGCTTGATGAAAATAGCCAGTTTAGATATGCGATTGTGCCACCAGACCAAGTAACACCAATTTATTCAACTGATTTAAATCGTAAGTTAGTAGCACTAAGACGCTCGTATAAAGAACTTGATTCAGAAACCGCTAAAACTTATTGGGTGCATGAATACTGGGATGATAAAACAGTCACGGTCTTTAAATCAAAAGATGAGCAATTTAACAATTTAGAGCCAATTAATGACCGTTTTACGATTTATGATGCATCAACTGATGATGCCGCAGGCACTTCTAGTATTAATCATCATGGTATGGGAAGAATTCCATTTATTGCATTTCCCAAAAACAAGGAACAGCAACCTGATTTGTTCCATTACAAGGGCTTAATTGACGTTTATGACAAGATTTATAACGGCTACGTTAATGATTTAGATGATATTCAACAAATATTTTTAATTTTAAAGAATTATGGCGGACAAGGTCTGGACGAATTCAGAAAAGACCTCCAACGATATAAGGCCATTAGAGTTAGGAGTATGGGTAGTGGCGATGATTCAGGTGTTGATCAATTAGCCATTAATATTCCAACTGAGGCCCGTAACTCAATGCTAGAAACAACTAAGACCAACATCTTTGTTCATGCGCAAGGAATTGACCCAACGGACTTTAAGACTAACAATGCAACTGGGACTGCAATTAAGATGCTCTATTCTCATTTGGAGTTAAAAGCAGCTAAAACAGAAGCCTATTTTAGGGATGCATTGACTGAATTAGTTAGAGTAATCATGCATTGGTTAAATATTTCAGATGCGGATAGTCGAAGAATTAATCAGACCTGGACCAGAACAGCTATCCAAAACGATGTTGAACGAGCTCAAGTGGTTAGTCAATTAGCTAACTGGACGAGTAAAGAAGCAATTGCTAAAGCCAATCCAATCGTTGAAGATTGGCAAGAAGAGCTAAACGACCAACAGAAGGACTTAAAAGATAGAAATGACCAGTTTGGTAATCCTAATAGCCTAAACGGTGACGATGATGACGAAAACAAACAGAAGTCATGATTATTGGCAAAAAAGGTTTTTACAGGAAAAGAACAATCAGTTAAGTAATACAGCTGAATATGAGTCAGCCATGCGCGCTCGTTTAAAAGAAGTCGAACAGGTGCTAGAACAAGAAGTTGACTATTGGCTTAAACGCTATGCCAACAATCAAGAGGTTAGCCACGAAGATGCACGTAAAATCTTGAGCACAATTGGTACTCGTGATTGGCACATGACATTGAAGGAGTTCAAGCGTAAGGCTAAAGAAAGTGGCTTTGATAAAGAACTAGATGCCGAATATTTCAAGAGCCAATTATCAAGGCTTGAGAACATAGATGAGCAACTGACCAACCTATTAAGCCAATATGCGACAGCTGAGAGTGACAAATTAGCACAAAGTCTATCTAACCAATTTCAACAAACATACATGCACAGTATCTACTTAACACAATTAGAGCAGGCTAAATTATCTAGTAACTTTGCCAATGTTAATGAATATCAAGTCAAAGTAATTGTCAACAAGCCCTGGAATGGCAGCAACTTCTCTAAACGGATTTGGAAAAACTACACTGAGATGTTACCTAATGAGCTTGGGGATGCACTTTTACGTGGCACAGTTTTAGGACATTCTCATCAACAAGTATTTAAAATGATGCGCCAGCGATTGAGAGATGTTGAAGATTATCAATTGCACCGTTTGGTCATTACTGAAATGGGGCACATTGCCGAAGAAGCAACGGCACAGGCATACAAAGAAGAATGCGTTGAAAAGTACCAATATTTAGCAACGTTAGAGTCCCACACTTGCGAAGAATGCGGGCACTTAGATGGTAAAATTTTCGACTTGAAAGATAAAAAAGACGGCGTTAATTATCCGTTAATTCATCCTTATTGTAGATGCACAACTATGCCATACATGGAAGGGTTAACAAATAGCAAAGAACGCTGGGCAAGGAACCCTGAGACTGGCAAAGGCTATTATGTTGATGATATGGACTTCCAAACTTGGAAAAATGCCATTGATTATCAAAGAAAAGCTCAAACAATTCCAAATAATGCTACTAGGTATATAAAAACCGGTAAGTTTGACTGGAACGAACTCAATGCAGAGCAGTATAATAAACATGTAAAGGGAACGCCCGAATTTGATAACTATGCTAAAGGTCGTAAACGACCAGTAAGTGAATTGATTATTTCACCTGTTGAAACTCAAGCATTAATTG
>NZ_REHE01000017.1:0-4509 GCF_003692985.1 Lactobacillus sp. ESL0237
TTTGAGAATGGCTTCAGATAATGGGGTAGACTTATCTAAATATTTAAAATGAAGCAAGCAATAGCACTCTATAGTACCTAATGGGGTGCTTTTTTTAATGTTCAAAATCAGGAGGTGGTGAAATGATGTGACTGAATTAAAAGGTAAACAAAAAAAGTTTGCTGACGAGTATATCAAAAGTGGTAATGCGACCGAAGCATATGTAAATGCTGGCTACAAGGTTAAAAATAATGAAACTGCGAGAGCTAATGCTAGTCGCATGCTAACAAATGCTAACGTTAAAGCTTATATCGAATCGCGCATGAAACGGCTCGAATCTGCCAAATTAGCGAGCGCCAAAGAGGTTTTAGAATACTTAACCTCAGTTATGCGAGGCGAACAAACGGAGACTGTAGCGACTGCTAAGGGCATTTTTAAGGGTATTGAAGTTTCGGCTAAAGACAGAATTACTGCTGCTAAAGAATTGCTTAAACGGTATCCAAGTGACCCTATTTCTAATGCGCAACTGCGTAAAATGGTTGCCGAAGCTAAGATGGCTGAATATAAAGTTGAGCAGTTAAACAGTGATGATCTAGACACGACAGTCAACATCAATTTCAATATTCCAAAGGAGGACAATAATGCAAGTGAGTCTTAAAGATAATATCTCGCCAGCATTTTTTAAACTTTTTTGGGATATTCATAACAAAAAACATGCCAATTATTGGCTCAAAGGAGGACGTGGTAGTACCAAGTCCTCTTTTATTTCGCTCATGATTGTGCTGGGAATTATGCAAGACAAGGACGCTAATGCGATTGTTTTGCGTAAGGTGGCCAATACGTTGCGTGACTCGGTATTTGAGCAATATTTGTGGGCAATTGACCTTTTACACGTTGATGAATACTGGCAATCGTCAGTTAGTCCGATGCAATTAACCTTTAAACCAACCGGTCAACAGATTAGATTTAAGGGTGCAGACGACCCACGTAAGATAAAGTCGCAAACGTTTAGGCAAGGTTACACGAAATTCAAGCATTTCGAAGAAGTTACGGAATTCAAAGGCATGGAAGAAATTCGTTCAATAAACCAGTCATTAGGTCGTGGTGGTTCCGGTATTATTACTTTTTATTCATACAACCCACCAGCCAGACAATCTAATTGGGTTAATCAAGCAGTTGATAGTGAACAAATGCGTGATGATACGCTGGTTAATCTATCTGACTATCGTTCAGTACCTAAGCAATGGCTGGGTATCGAATTTCTAGCAGACGCAGAGCAGCTGAAAAAGGATAACGAGAAAGCATATCGTCATGAGTATTTGGGCGAAGTCACTGGTACAGGTGCGGAAGTATTCAACAATATTACTACCAGACCAATTACTGATGATGAGATTGCTAGATTTGATAAGGTTTACTACGGACTTGATTTTGGCTTTGCCAAAGACCCGACGGCATTCGTTAAAATTTATTGGGACTCAGCAAGGCGTCGCATTTTTATTTTTGATGAATTTGAACGTGTTGGTCTAAAAGTACGTGATGCAGTTGCGATGATAAAGCAACGTAATCCCAGAAATGAACCATTAACAGCTGATTCAGCCTCCCCTGATATGATTGCGGAATACCAAGACCAGGGACTGAACATTTATGGTGCAATCAAAGGCGGAGGTTCACGTGATCACGGCTACAAGTGGCTGGAAGATTTACGTGAAATTATCATTGACCCCAACCGTTGTCCTGATGCTTGGCGTGAATTTACTAGCTATGAATTTGAAATCGATTTAAACGGAAACTACAAGTCAGGCTATCCAGATGGCAACGACCACACTATGGACGCTACCCGATATGCTCTTGAGAGTTTAATCAGGAAAGGAGGTTTTATTAAATGGAATTAGAAGCAATGAAAAAATTGCTGCAAAACACGCAAACAAGGCGAGTTAATTTTAATGCTAAATATGCTAAATCTAAAAGTTATTACCTCAATGAGAATGACATCACAATAAAAAACAACGGTGAGTCTAAAACTAAAGATGACGATGCGGCAAAGAAGAGCAAAAATCCGTTAAGGCCAGCTGATAACCGTGTGAGTTCTAACTTTCATCAATTGCTAGTTGACCAAGAAGCAGGCTATTTAGCTACCAAGCCACCAACTATTGATGTGGGTGAAGATAAGCTAAATGACCAAATCAAAGATACTTTAGGCGACAACTTTGCTTTAAGATTAAATGAATTGGTTGTTGATGCAGCTAATGCTGGTATAGCATGGCTACATTATTGGCTTGATGAAAATAACCAGTTTAGATATGCGATTGTGCCACCGGACCAGATTACACCGATATACTCAACTGATTTAAATCGTAAGTTGGTTGCCTTGAGGCGCTCATATAAAGAACTTGAGCCAGAAACCGCTAAAACTTACTGGGTACATGAATATTGGGATGATGAAACAGTCACGGTTTTTAAATCACGTGACGAGCAATTTAACAATTTAGAGCCAATTAATGATCGCTTTACGATTTATGATGCGTCAACTGATGATGCCGCAGGTACTTCAAGTGTTAATCATCATGGTATGGGACGGATACCGTTTATTGCGTTTCCTAAGAACAAGGAACAGCAACCTGATTTGTTTCATTACAAGGGCTTAATTGATGTCTACGACAAAATCTATAACGGTTACGTTAATGATTTAGATAATATTCAACAAATATTTTTAATTTTAAAGAATTATGGCGGTCAAGGTCTGGACGAATTCAGAAAAGACCTCCAACGATATAAGGCCATTAGAGTTAGAAGTATGGGTAGTGGCGATGACTCAGGTGTTGATCAATTAGCCATTAATATCCCTACTGAAGCTCGTAACTCAATGCTAGAAACAACTAAGACTAACATTTTTGTTCATGCTCAAGGAATCGATCCAACTGATTTTAAAACTAATAATGCAACTGGGACCGCAATTAAGATGCTGTATTCTCACCTTGAACTAAAAGCAGCCAAAACCGAAGCCTATTTTAGAGATGCATTGACTGAATTAGTTAGAGCAATCATGCATTGGTTAAATATTTCAGATGCGGATAGTCGAAGAATTAATCAAACTTGGACTAGAACAGCAATTCAAAATGATGTTGAACGAGCTCAAGTAGTTAGTCAATTAGCTAACTGGACAAGTAAAGAAGCAATCGCTAAAGCTAATCCAATTGTGGAAGACTGGCAAGAGGAACTCAAAGACCAACAAGAAGACCTTAAAAATCGCAATGACGAGTACGGAAACCCTAATAGCTTAAACGGTGATGATGACGATGAGCAAGAAGACAACAAGAAGTCGTAGTTACTGGCAAAAGAGGTTTTTACAGGAAAAAGACAATCAGTTGACTAATGCAGCTGAATATGAGTCAGCCATGCGTGCTCGTTTAAAAGAGGTTCAGCCAATACTAGAGCAGGAAGTTGAATACTGGCTCAATCGTTATGCCAACAATCAAAAAATCAGCAAAGAAGATGCTCGTAAAATCTTGAGCACAATTGGTACTCGTGATTGGCACATGACATTGAAGGAGTTCAAGCGTAAGGCTAAAGAAGGTGGCTTTGATAAAGAACTAGATGCCGAATATTTCAAAAGTCAATTATCAAGACTTGAGAACATAGACGAGCAACTGACCAACCTATTAAGTCAATATGCGACAGCTGAGAGTAACAAATTAGCACAAAGTCTATCTAACCAATTTCAACAAACATACATGCACAGCATCTACTTAACACAATTAGAGCAGGCTAAATTATCTAGTAACTTTGCCAATGTTAATGAATATCAAGTCAAAGTAATTGTCAACAAGCCCTGGAATGGCAGCAACTTCTCTAAACGGATTTGGAAAAACTACACTGAGGTGTTACCTAATGAATTAGGTGATGCGTTATTAAGGGGCTCTGTTTTAGGACATTCTCATGAGCAAGTGTTTAAAATGATGCGCCAGCGATTGAGAGATGTTGAAGACTATCAATTGCATCGCTTAGTGATTACTGAAATGGGGCACATTGCCGAAACAGCTACTGCAGATGCTTATAAAGAAGAGGGAGTTGAACAGTACCAGTATTTAGCAACGTTAGAGTCCCACACTTGCGAAGAATGTGGGCACTTAGATGGTGAGATTTTTGACCTGAAAGATAGAAAAGATGGCATTAATTATCCGTTAATTCATCCTTATTGTAGGTGTACAACAGTTCCTTATATTGAAGTCTTACCAGATGACCGTGTAAGGTGGTCAAGAGATCCAGAAACTGGTAAAGGCACTTATGTTGACAACATGACTTTCGACCAGTGGAAGAAGGCGGTTGATTACCAAAGGCAAAATGAGTCGTTACCGAATACTGCTGCTAGATATATTCCAAAATCGGGAAAATATAACTGGAATGAACTCAATGCAGAGCAGTATAATAAACATGTAAAGGGAACGCCCGAATTTGATAACTATGCTAAAGGTCGTAAACGACCAGTAAGTGAATTGATTATTTCACCTGTTGAAACTCAAGCATTAATTG
>NZ_REHE01000018.1:0-3213 GCF_003692985.1 Lactobacillus sp. ESL0237
AAGCACGGCAACGTCCTACCCTCGCAGGCAGTCTCCCACCAACTACTCTCGGCGTTAAGAAGCTTAACTTCTGTGTTCGGCATGGTTACAGGTGTTTCCTTCTTGCTCTTGCCACCGTACTTCTTTTTGAGCTTTTACACTCAAAACTAAATATTATCCTTCGAAAAAACCGTTCCACTCTCTTCTTTGACTGCCTTCGCTTTTGGTCAAGTCCTCGACTGATTAGTACTAGTCCGCTCCAAACCTCACGGCTCTTCCACTCCTAGCCTATCTACCTCATCGTCTTTGAGGTGTCTTACTACTTTCGTATGGGAAATCTCATCTTGAGGGGGGCTTCGCACTTAGATGCTTTCAGCGCTTATCCCTGCCATACTTAGCTACCCAGCTATGCCTTTGGCAAGACAACTGGTACACCAGCGGTATGTCCATCCCGGTCCTCTCGTACTAAGGACAGCTCCTCTCAAATTTCCTACGCCCACGACGGATAGGGACCGAACTGTCTCACGACGTTCTGAACCCAGCTCGCGTGCCGCTTTAATGGGCGAACAGCCCAACCCTTGGGACCTACTTCAGCCCCAGGATGCGACGAGCCGACATCGAGGTGCCAAACCTCCCCGTCGATGTGAACTCTTGGGGGAGATAAGCCTGTTATCCCCAGGGTAGCTTTTATCCGTTGAGTGATGGCCCTTCCATGCGGTACCACCAGATCACTAAGCCCGACTTTCGTCCCTGCTCGAGTTGTCGCTCTCGCAGTCAAGCTCCCTTATACCTTTACACTCTGTGAATGATTTCCAACCATTCTGAGGGAACCTTTGGGCGCCTCCGTTACTCTTTAGGAGGCGACCGCCCCAGTCAAACTGCCCATCTGACACTGTCCCATGCCTCGCTTAGAGGCGCTGGTTAGAGCAACCATCAAACAAGGGTAGTATCCCAACATTGCCTCTGATAATACTAGCGTACTATCTTCTCCGGCTCCTACCTATCCTGTACATGCTTAACAGTTGCCCAATATCAAATTGCAGTGAAGCTCCATGGGGTCTTTCCGTCCTGTCGCGGGTAACCCGCATCTTCACGGGTATTATAATTTCACCGAGTCTCTCGTTGAGACAGTGCCCAAATCATTACACCTTTCGTGCAGGTCGGAACTTACCCGACAAGGAATTTCGCTACCTTAGGACCGTTATAGTTACGGCCGCCGTTTACTGGGGCTTCAGTTCGCTGCTTCGCTTACGCTAACAGCTCTCCTTAACCTTCCAGCACCGGGCAGGTGTCAGCCCCTATACGTCGTCTTACGACTTTGCAGAGACCTGTGTTTTTGATAAACAGTTGTTTGGGCCTATTCACTGCGGCTGGCTTTTACACCAGCACCCCTTCTCCCGAAGTTACGGGGCTATTTTGCCGAGTTCCTTAACGAGAGTTCTCTCGCTCACCTTAGTGTTCTCCACTCGACTACCTGTGTCGGTTTGCGGTACGGGTACGTTAGCTCTCACTAGAAGCTTTTCTTGGCAGTGTGACTCTTGAACCTTCGCTACTTTTATTTCGCTCCTCATCACGACTTGTGCTTCTTAACAGTAAGCATTTGACTCACCATTACACTTGTCGCTTAAACATGGCTTTCCAGCTCCATGCGTCCTTTGCCTCCTGCGTCCCTCCTTCGCTATTAACGATCTAACGCAGTACAGGAATTTCTACCTGTTGTCCATCGACTACGCCTTTCGGCCTCGCCTTAGGTCCCGACTTACCCTGGGCGGACGAGCCTGCCCCAGGAAACCTTAGTCTTTCGGCGGATAGGATTCTCACCTATCTTTCGCTACTCATACCGGCATTCTCACTTCTAAACGCTCCACTTATCCTCTCGATTAAGCTTCACCGCATTTAGAACGCTCTCCTACCACGCATTATTGCTAATGCATCCACAGTTTCGGTACTATGCTTAGCCCCGGTAAATTTTCGGCGCAGCGTCACTCGACTAGTGAGCTATTACGCACTCTTTTAATGATGGCTGCTTCTGAGCCAACATCCTAGTTGTCTACGCAACTCCACATCCTTTTCCACTTAGCATAGATTTTGGGACCTTAACTGGTGATCTGGGCTGTTTCCCTTTCGACTACGGATCTTATCACTCGCAGTCTGACTCCAGTGCTTTGATACATGGAATTCGCAGTTTATCTGAATTCAGTAACCCCTGACGGGCCCCTCATCCAAACAGAGCTCTACCTCCATTATCATCCTCGCACCAGGCTAGCCCTAAAGCTATTTCGGAGAGAACCAGCTATCTCCAAGTTCGTTTGGAATTTCACCGCTACCCACAACTCATCCCCGCAATTTTTAACTTACGTGGGTTCGGTCCTCCAGTGTGTTTTACCACACCTTCAACCTGGTCATGGGTAGGTCACTTGGTTTCGGGTCTACATCAAATAACTCTCTCGCCCTCTTCAGACTCGCTTTCGCTACGGCTCCGTCCTTTTATGACTTAACCTCGCTATTTAACGTAACTCGCCGGTTCATTCTACAAAAGGCACGCCATCACCCTTTAATGGGCTCTGACTACTTGTAAGCACACGGTTTCAGGTTCTCTTTCACTCCCCTTCCGGGGTTCTTTTCACCTTTCCCTCACGGTACTGGTTCACTATCGGTCACAATCTAGTATTTAGCCTTGCGAGATGGTCCTCGCTGCTTCAATCGGAATTCCTCGTGTTCCGACCTACTCAGGATTCTGCTCGGCGTACTCTTGATTTCGCTTACGGGGCTCTCACCCTCTCTGGCTTACCTTCCCAGATAATTCTGCTATCGCCTGTACTTACCTTCTTGCAGTCCTACAACCCCAAACAATAAATTGCTTGGTTTGGGCTCTTTCCGTTTCGCTCGCCGCTACTTGGGAAATCGATCTTTCTTTCTCTTCCTGCAGCTACTTAGATGTTTCAGTTCACTGCGTCTTGCCCTAGTTACCTATTTATTCAATAACTAGTAATGTATCTCTACATTGGGTTCCCCCATTCGGATATCTCCGGATCTCTGCTTACTTACAGCTCCCCGAAGCCTTTCGTGGTTCGTCACGTCCTTCTTCGCCTTATTGTGCCTAGGCATTCACCGTGCGCCCTTTTTTACTTGACCTTACTCAAGATACTCTCTCGGTCGCTCTTGCAATCTGTTCTCTTTTGATTGTTTCTCGGTTTTTTCTTGGATTATATTCAGTTTTCAATGTACTAACTC
>NZ_REHE01000019.1:0-2075 GCF_003692985.1 Lactobacillus sp. ESL0237
AGCAATTTTGAAGTTAGTCTCTTAAACGCTAAAAATAATAAGGCAGACGGTTTTTTTGTTAGACATGCATATTCAGAATTAAACCATGTCATTGCAATTCTAGATGGCTGGAAAGCCACGGAAAAAGCCGTCGAAGATAACCAAGGATAACACTGATGCCCCAGCAGAAATACGCAGATATAAACAACTAATGGACGATGGCATCATTACCCAAGAAGAATTCGAGGCAAAGAAGAAGCAACTGCTAGGACTTTAATGCGTCGCACACAAAGCCAGTGACAATAGACTTTGAACATCTTTTGACATTTACATCACATCCTTTCAATTTGAAGTAAAAAATAAGCAGGCTCACGCTCTGCTCATAATCAGTATAGTTATTTTTATATGCCTAATTCTTTTTCTAAAGCCTTAGACATAAGCTTACTATAATTAATATTTTTCTTATCTGCTGCATCAGCAAGATATTTAGGTATAGTAAGATTTTTTCTAACTTTCTCATGTTTTACTGTACTTTCAATTTCTGCTTTTGTTACTTCAAAAGGTAATTGAAAAGCCTCATCGTATTCTGAACTATTAAAGTCAACATGTTTTTTTAGTTCAGTAGGCTTAGGAAAATTTGTTTTGCCATCTAAAGCTAGAATTAACGCATCTTTGCCGTAATTGTAAGCTTCAGCAGGAGTTGCACCAAAAGTTATTGCTTCAGGAAAATCTTCAAATTTAACTTCCCAAACATTATCTGCAATATTATGTAATAATGTCCCAAAATATTTATACGTCATTTTTATACCTCTTCTCTCATAGGAGTACACCAAACAAGGGTCATCTAAGCCCTGCTTGCTTCATCATGGAATGTTCAATTCCTTTAGGCAATTCTCGTGAATGCATTGGAACTATAACTTTTCTAGTTCCATTTCTGTATTTTGCATGAGAGCCTGTTTGTGAAACTTTTACAAAACCATTTCTTTTTAACAGTTTCACAAATTCTTTTGTTTTCATCGGCATTGGTGTTCCCTCCTCGCAAAAATGATTATGCACTATAAGTGCATAAAAGTAAAGAAATATTTTGAAAAAATTATATTTTTTCAAGAATCTAAAATATTGGTACGGCGACATATTTATCAAGCTTGGCATGTGCTGAATGCACACGGGATCACCCCCACATCAGTGGAGAACACTAATGATATATATAAACTACGTAATCAAAATTTTTACTCAAGAAAAATTTGAAGCCAAGAAAAAACAATTGCTAGGACTTTAATCTATTGTCCACAGTGCCAGTACACTAAAAATTATAATATACAAAAAGCCGTAAGATAAAATCTTTGCGGCTTTTTTATTAAAACTATTATTATTAATAGTGACCCTGCAAAAAAGACAAAGTGCATAAGATTGGATTACGCCACAAGCAATCCTACAAAAGGGCTAATAATGCTTAAAAAAATTATACAATCCAGAAATGACATTGAACATAATGTTGTACAAACTTAAATAGTTACTTACTTCTACTAAAGAAGATACGATAACACCATACACATATTTCAAGGCTACTATTATCGACTTTCATTACTTGCTAGGGTGGTGGAATTGGCAGATGCACGGGACTTAAAATCCCGCGGTTGGTTTTCAACTCCGGTCCTCGGCATATAATGACGCACCCTTAGCGCAACTGGATAGAATATCTGATTATAAATTTGATTTTTTACATTTGCCGTGCAAAAGTAAATAAAAAGGCTAGATACATTGCTGTATTAGCCTTTCATTATTATATAACGGAGTGTGAGAGATTTGAACTCTCGATACAGGTAAAGCCCATATACATGATTTCCAATCATGCTCCTTAAGCCACTCGGACAACACTCCAAGAAACTCCGGCTGTCAGACTCGAACTGACGACATCTTGATTAACAGTCAAGCGCTCTACCAACTGAGCTAAGCCGGAATATTAAAAAAGCACGGCAACGTCCTACCCTCGCAGGCAGTCTCCCACCAACTACTCTCGGCGTTAAGAAGCTTAACTTCTGTGTTCGGCATGGTTACAGGTGTTTCCTTCTTGCTCTTGCCACCGTACTTCTTTT
>NZ_REHE01000020.1:0-1992 GCF_003692985.1 Lactobacillus sp. ESL0237
GTTGTGGACAAAATTACTCTTTTCTTTATATTTTCAATCAAATATAATAATTATATATATAAAATTATTATTTTATGAAGGAGTACATTATGAAGAAAATTATTACAATTATTTCTGTCGCAATTGCGAGTTTGTCATTAGTGGGATGCTCTAATTCCTCTACTAACAAGAGTAATAATCAATCTAAAACATCCACAGTTAAACCTAAGCCAAAGTATTATTTTGATGGTGAAAAGGCAAGTATCCGTGATTTAGATATAACTATTACAAAAGTTAGGTTTTTTAAGGGATTAACTCCTAAGGACAAAAAACAAATAGCTTTTGAATATATTGTAAAAAATAAGAGTAAAAAGAAATTAGATATCACAACTTCTTGGTTGGCCGTATTCAATGCATATCAAGATAATAAAAATACAGATGGCAAACTAGAAGTTGGTTCAACACCTTTGAACTATGCTGGTAAAATCTTGAATAATCAAAATAAGTCCATAAAAAAAGGTGGAAAACTCGAAGGTGCTATTGCATATAACCTTGATAGTAATAAGATTCCCGTTACTTTGAAAGCTACCAAAGGTGTTGATGGACCAAAAATTGGCCAAAAGACATTCAAGCTTGGCAAGTTTACATCTCAAAGTAACAAACTTGGAGTAAATTAGATTTTATTAAGATAACTGCTGTGCTGAATAGCATGGCAGTTTTTTGTTGGGAAATTATTTAATGTTTTAGATTACAGCACTAGTAGCAGTTTTTTCTTTTTCATGCTCTTCAATATACAAGGTATCACGATACTCATAAGCATCAGGATACTCATTAAAATCAAAAGTTAGTTCCTTGTGTTTAGCAAGAACTTCCTTGATTTTATTCATAGGTACCTTAAAGTATTCTTTGCGCTTATTTACGCGATTAACACGATATTCTTTAAAGTAAGTATGTAAACTAGATTCTAAGCTGAATGCATCTTCACTGAATACTAAAGCATTAACATCAAATTTAAATGGTACAGAAGCATTTCCTAATTCATTAATGCGATCCATTGGGTCTAATCTACGAGTTACTCCGATTTTATATACATCTTTACCAAATGAACCAATATTAGAAATTATATAAACATATCCAGCTGTAGGATTGGCTGCTCTATCTTGTAATTTTTCTTTTCTCTCACGAATATTATTAAGTTTATCTTGTAATTCTTGTAATTGATGTTTAAGAGCTAACACCTCAGATGTATCTGTAGTCTTGCTTAATTTGTCAGCTATGCGATCTTTTGCTTGAGTAAAGTGAGCTTCATCCTTTTCGTATTTGGCACGTTCTGATGCAATTTCACGCTGTAATTTCTTTTCCTCACGCTCTCGTTCACGTTGCTCTCGTAATTGCTCTTTTTCTTCTTCTTTTTTCAATGCATATTCGAGACCAATATGAGCTTCGTCCAATTTACTGTCAAGATAATCAGTGGTAAGGCGGATACCATTAGGCTCATTTAATTTATTTAACTGTGCAAATGATGTATTTATTCTTTTTTCAATAGTTTCAATATTAGATTTTGTTACCTTGTTAATGGCTGCTTCACATTCACCGTTAAAGGAGCGGAGTAATTGTTTTATATTTTTCTTCTGCATGGATTTTCCCTTAGCTAAAGAGCCATTCATGGTCATAGGTTCGAATATTTCGGCTGCTATTTCATTACGAATCATTGTTTTTTGATTAGATCGAACTTCAGTCAGTTTACCTTTATAAGTACTTGAATTCGAAAATTCATAACGTGGTTTATAGAGACCATAGCTTTCGTAATTTATTTCCTCAGACAAGTCTACAATTTGGTTATTTAATTCGTCTACCTTGGTATACAGTGAGTTTATAGTAGTTGTAAGTTGTTTTTCTTTATTCTGCTTAGTCTTAATTATTTTATCTAATTCATTCAATTCAGAATTCTTTTTTTCAATAAGAGCATCAAGTTCAACAGGTTTCATTTGCTGAACGCTCAATTTAAGCTCA
>NZ_REHE01000022.1:0-1660 GCF_003692985.1 Lactobacillus sp. ESL0237
TAATTTAAGCAAGTTAAAAAAGGAGTTGAATGTGCATCATGACAACTAATGCACTCGGAATTTACGAAAAAGCTTTACCACAAGATCTATCCTGGCGGGAAACGTTTGAATTAACACATGACTTAGGTTTTAATTTTTTAGAATTTTCGATTGATGAAAGTGATCAACGATTGGCGCGGCTTGATTGGACACGCCAGCAACGCCAGGAATTTCGTGACCTAATGTGGGCTACTAAGACACGCATTAATAACTTAATGCTCTCTGGTCACCGCCGCTTTCCTTTGGGCTCAGCCGACCCCCAAATTCGCCAGCAGGCATTAACGATGATGCAAAAGGCAATTGATTTGTGTGTTGACTTAGGCATTCATAACATTCAAATGGCGGGTTATGATGTTTATTATGAAGAAAAGACGGCTTCTTCGCGTGAATATTTTGTAGAGAATTTGACCAAGTGTGTGCATATGGCCGCCCAAAAAAATATTATGCTATCAATTGAAACGATGGATGATCCCTTTATTAATAACCTGACGAAGATTAAGCATTACCATGATTTAGTTAAAAGTCCTTGGTTACAGGCTTATCCGGATTTGGGTAATTTAAGTGCTTGGCCTAATCAAGATGTAGCTGCAGAAATTGAAAATCAGATTGATACCATTTGTGCGATTCATTTAAAAGACAGTCAAAAAGTCACTGCAACGTCACCTGGTCAGTTTAAAAACGTGCCCTTTGGTCAAGGTTGTGTTGACTTTGCTGGCCTCTTACGCTTATTAGTAAGATTAGATTATCATGGTAGTTTTACAATTGAGATGTGGGCTGGCGAAAATGGTGCCAGTGACGCCCTCGAACAGGTCAAGGCCGCAAAACAATTTTTTACTAACTTGTTTGACCAAGTGGGCATTGAACAAGAAGAAGTCAGATAAGGAGAGCACAATGCTAGAAAAATTAAAACAAGAAGTTTATGAAGCAAATATGCAGTTACCCCAATTGGGCTTGGTAACCTTTACCTGGGGTAATGTTTCTGGAATTGACCGCCAGCAAGGCTTATATGTAATTAAACCGTCAGGTGTTAGTTATGAAGAATTAACGCCAGCGGACTTAGTAGTCGTCAATCTTAAGGGTGAAGTAGTTGAAGGTCAGTTAAACCCTTCTTCCGATACTCCTACCCACACCTATTTGTACAACCATTTTCCTAAGATTGGCGGAATTGTCCATACTCATTCACCTTGGGCGGTGGCCTTTGCGGCAGCTAAGATGGACATACCAGCTTTGAATACAACGCATGCCGATACCTTTTATACCGATATACCAGCAGCGGCTGCCTTAACTGAAGCCGAAATTACAGCCGACTATGAGGGCAATACGGGCAAGACCATTGTGCGAACCTTTGCAAAGCGGCACTTAGATTATGAAGCAACGCCCGGGAGTCTAGTAAGCCAACATGGGCCATTTTGTTGGGGGAAAACGGCCGCCCAGGCAGTCTATAACGCTAAGGTTTTAGAGGTAGTGGCAGAAGAAGACTACCACACCCTTATGTTAACTAGAGCAGATAGTCATGTGCCCCAGTATTTATTAGATAAGCATTACTATCGAAAGCATGGTCAAGGAGCGTATTACGGGCAAAATAATGCCCAGTCGCAGACCCATGCGAAAAGAAAATAAC
>NZ_REHE01000023.1:0-1327 GCF_003692985.1 Lactobacillus sp. ESL0237
TATTTAAGGAGGTTAGAAATGAATAAAATCTAGCTAGTTTAACGTCGTTTTGGACGGTCTTAATAGCTATTAGGAATTACCCTAATTTTTTGACAATACCATAATACAATAGATTATGACCGCTTGGCTTTCGCTCTTTGACCGCTCTTATGTCGCTCAATGACCGCTTTTTGAAATTTCCTCAGCCGTTTCTAAGCTCTCAAAAACTTGTAAATCTTCAATGGATGAGCCATCTTCTTTTCGCCAGAAATCAAAGCGTTCAGCAAATTCAACACACGCATCATTCTTTACCTCATTAAATCTAGTACTTTGATATCCTAACTTAGACCTAATTCGGTCATTAGACCAGTGTTCAATAAAATACAGATAAATAATAATCCCACTAATGTGGCTACAACTGCTAATAGTGTGATCTACTGCCAGCACGCAAGCTTGAGCATCAAGATTAGCTGTCATTCGCTCGTCTTGATGATTAAGCCCATCATGGCCGCCAACATTGTTAGGATCAAGTGTTGGACTAGATATATCACTCAAATGTTTGTTGGCCAGATTAAGATAATGACCAAAGTCTTCTGTAAAAAAATCCTTAACTGCCTGTGCTGTTTTGGCTTTATCTAACTTCGCTTTTTTAAACAAAACTAATTGTTCAACTCCAATCATCATCCTAACCAACTTATTTTTTATTTATCTTACCGTTAACAATATACAAATCACCTAAATCAATGTCTTGCCAATTATACTTATTTCTATTCTGTATTAGTTCATAACCTGCATGGGCTAGATTTATCTTTGCCCCAATAAAAGATGGACAATTGACCATATAACTGTAACCAGTGTAAGTTGTACTGTAGATTTTGGCATAAGTTATTTCGTTTATCGCTAAATACTTAAATTGTGGATGAGCAACAAGCTTATTTTCACGAATAACCTTTAAAATCACATCGTCTGAAGTATCCATTGCTTCAGCAATACTCCTTATGCTGTATCCTTCGTCCAACAGTCTTGCAACATTGTCACGGTATCTATCGACTTTTATTCGGTTCTCAAGTCCTTCAAGTTTGTTACGTAGCTTTATTAACATCTCGTCATTTTCAGGAATATAACCCCTATTTTTATATCTATCTTCAAGATAGTGTAACAAGTTATATGGTATAGTACTGCTCATCAGTAATCACCTTCCTTATTCTTCATGCCACAAGGCTGTCACTTCTACTTGTGGCTTTTCTCCGTACCATTTTTCAACGGTCAAATCGACTACTTGCTTATCGTCTCTATATAGCCCTTCGCTTAGGCACACAGCCTTGTGCAATGCGTGATTAACTTTCAT